>UQYD01000018.1 GCA_900545305.1 uncultured Eubacterium sp. | reverse complement strand
GCTATCCTTGTAATGCTTTTTATTATGGCAACAGGCAAGTCTATAATGGAATTCTTAAATGGTATAGGAGAATTTATAGATGGTGTTCGTGAAAATAACGATTATGAAGAAGAATATTACGAATTAAAAGCTATAAGAGAAGATGAAAAAGCTGTATCTGAAAAAGTAGAAGATGAAGACGATACAAAAGAAAAAACAGAAAACAAAAAAGATGATGGGAGTTCAGAAGTTGAAGAAGACGCTTCTGATGAAGTTGAAGAAGAAAGAGATACTAGAAAAAGTGTTAAAAGAAAAGGTGGCTTTTTAGGTTTATTTAAAAGACGAGAACCGGTTCAGGAAAAAGAGGAAAAGTATGTTCCTCCGGTTGTTACTTTTGAAATAGGAGAGTATAACAAGAATGAAGAACATAATGAAGAATTGGAATTAGATAACTGTGATGTTGTAAACCAAAGATATAATTATCTTCATAGACCTAGAGAGTTTGACGAAAGTATACCTAGACTTCGTGAAAGGGTAAAGCAGGCACAAGAAGCCATTGCTAGAGGAGAAGAAAAGCAGTACGTATCAAAGATCTTAAATGGTATACAAACTGAACTTGACAAGTATAGTGAAAAGTCTGATGAAAAATCAGAGGAAAGCGAAAATGTTCAAAGTGCTGATACATCTCAAATAGATGCAGATATTCCAAGCCTTAAAGAGGAAATAAAAGGTGCTGGGGATATATTTATGTGGGATAATCCAAAAACAGAGGAAAAAGAGCAGACTTATGACAATGTACAAAGTTTTTCAGAACAACCTGAAAATAATATTGATTTTGGCTTTAGCTCTGAACCACAAAATGATTATGCAGATATTCAGCATAGTGCAGTTGAAGAAAACAACGGTGGCATTTCTTCAGGTGTTTTAGAAATTACTCCTATTGAGGAAAATCCTGATTTAGATACAGAAAAAATTGCATTAGATGCTTTAAAGTCAATAAATAAGCCTAGTATACAGATTATAAGTGACGATAATGCAAATGATGCTATTGATGATAAAGAAGCCATTAATTTCGCAGACCCTATTAGAAGTAGTGAAGATGCTATTTTATCAAATAATATTGAAGAAAAAGAACCTAAGATATTTAATGAGTCAGAAAACGTAGAAGAAAATATTTCTGATGAAGTAGAAGAAAAGAGTTCTGTTCCAAGGTCAATGTTTACTGAAAGTATTTTCAAAAGTGGTGATAGCAAAAATGAAACCAGTCTTGCCGGAAAGAATTTTAGCTATAGTGAACCGGAATTTATAGAGGCTGAGGAAGAAAAGAAGGTATCTAAATTAACAAACCAAGCTGAGGCTGTTACAATTCCTTACCAGTATCCTAAAATTGAATTCCTTGCAAAAAATCCTGATGAAAACAGCAGTTTTACATCAAGAGAAGAAAAAATGCGTAAGGTTAAGAAGTTGGAAGAAACTTTAGCAATATTTGGGGTTGAAGCAAAGGTAAATAATATAAGCCAAGGTCCTGCTGTAACAAGATTTGAACTTACACCTCCAGTTGGTGTAAGAGTAAACAAAATAGAGGGTCTTGCCGATGATATTGCTCTTGCTCTTGCAGCAAAGAGTATAAGAATTGAAGCACCTATTCCTGGTATGAGTGCTGTAGGTATTGAAATACCTAATGATAAAATTTCAAATGTATTTTTCAGAGAAATTTTACAGACAGAGAAATTTAACAGTTATGACGGTAAAATAGCCTTTGGTATGGGTAAGGATATTGCCGGAAATATTGTAGTTTCAGATATTTCTAAAATGCCACATTTACTTATTGCCGGTGCTACTGGTTCAGGTAAGTCTGTATGTGTAAACACAATTATTACAAGTATGTTGTATAAGTATTCTCCTGATGAAGTAAGACTTATATTGGTAGACCCAAAGGTAGTAGAATTAAGTGTTTACAATGGTATACCACACTTGCTTATTCCGGTTGTTACTGACCCACACAAGGCAGCAGGAGCTTTAAACTGGGCTGTTAGGGAAATGATGAGAAGATACGACTTGTTTGCGTCAACTGGTTCAAGAAAGTTGGAGGCATACAACAAGAATGTTGCTAAAGAAGATAGATTGCCACAGATTGTTATTATTATTGACGAGTTGGCTGACTTAATGATGGTTGCAAAGAAAGAGGTAGAAGATTCTATTGTGCGTCTTACACAGCTTGCAAGAGCAGCAGGTATCTATCTTATAGTTGCAACACAGAGACCTTCTGTAAACGTCATTACTGGTCTTATTAAAGCAAATATTCCTTCAAGAATAGCCTTTAAGGTTTCTTCTCCTGTAGACTCAAGAACAATTCTTGACTGTTCTGGTGCTGAAAAACTTTTAGGTCGAGGTGATATGCTTTTCCGTTCAGTTTCTATGGACAAGCCTCTTAGAATACAGGGTGCTTTTGTATCTGATGATGAAGTTGAAAAGATTGTAGATTATATTAGAGTGGATGAATCTCATTATGACCAAGAAATTATAAAGCAACTTGAATCTTCGTCTTCAGACGGAGTTACTGTTTCAGGTGGTTCAGGTGATGGCGAAGACGAGCTTACAAAACAGGCTATAGGTTTCCTTGTTCACAGTAAGAAAGCATCTATAAGTGGTTTACAGCGTAAATTCAAAATTGGATATAACAGAGCTGCTAACATTATAGAAGACCTTGAAGAAAGAGGTATTGTTGGTCCTGATAATGGAGGAACAAAGGGCAGAGAGGTTCTTATGAGCGAATACGAATACAAGGAATGGTTAGAAAGAAATAGTTAAAATTTGAATAAATACAGTTTTATGTACTACTATATGAAAATTTTAAGTTGACTAAAATTAAAATTAGGATTATATTTATATCAATATAAAACCTAGGAGGATGAGAAAATGAAAAGTGATATTGAAATTGCACAAGAATGTGTCATGGAACCCATTACAAAAGTAGCAGAAAACTTTGGTATTGATGTAAACGATTTGGAAATGTATGGCAAGTATAAGGCTAAGATTTCTGATGAATTATTTAAGAGTAGCAAAAATAACAAAGATGCAAAGCTTGTTCTTGTAACAGCCGTAAATCCAACTCCAGCTGGTGAAGGTAAGACTACTGTAACTATTGGTCTTTCACAGGCTTTAAATCAGCTTGGCAAGAAGACACTTGTAGCTTTAAGAGAACCTTCTCTTGGACCTTGTATGGGTGTAAAAGGTGGTGCAGCAGGTGGTGGATATTCACAGGTAGTTCCTATGGAAGATATTAACCTTCATTTTACAGGTGATATTCATGCAATGACAACAGCTAACAACCTTTTATCTTCTATTATTGATAATCATATTAAGCAGGGTAATGTTCTTGGTATTGACCCAGACAACATTATTTGGAAGAGATGTGTTGACCTTAACGATAGAGTTTTAAGAGATGTTATCGTTGGTGTAGGTGGAAAACTTAACGGTGTTACAAGAGAAGACGGCTTTATGATTACAGTTGCTTCTGAAATTATGGCTGTAGTATGTCTTGCAGAAGATATTACAGACTTGAAGGACAAGTTAGGCAAAATGGTAGTTGCTTATACTTATGATGGTAAGCCTGTAACTCCAAAGGATTTACACATTGTTGGCGCTATGGCAGCTCTCTTAAAAGATGCTCTTAAGCCAAACTTAGTACAGACATTAGAACATACACCAGCTTTCATTCATGGTGGTCCTTTCGCTAATATTGCCCATGGTTGTAACAGTGTAAAGGCAACAAAGACAGCTATGAAACTTTCTGACATTACAATTACAGAAGCTGGTTTTGGTGCTGACTTAGGTGCTGAAAAGTTCTTTGATATTAAGTGTAGAAAGGCTGGCTTAAAGCCTGATGCAGTTGTTCTTGTTGCTACAGTTAGAGCATTAAAGTACAACGGTGGTGTACCAAAGACTGACCTTAACACTCCAAATCTTGAGGCTGTTAAGAAAGGTTTCTGTAACCTTGAAAAGCACATTGAAAACTTACATAAGTTTGGTGTGCCTGTAGTTGTAACACTTAACAACTTCATTACTGATACTCCGGAAGAAGTAGAATATATTAAGACAAAGTGCGAAGAAATGGGTGCTGATTTCGCTATTGCCGAAGTTTGGGCAAAAGGTGGCGAAGGTGGTAAGGCTCTTGCTGAAAAGGTGCTTGACGTACTTGAAAACAAGGAAAGCAACTTCCACGTTTTATACGATGAAAACGATACTATCGTAAACAAGATTACAACTATTGCTAAGGAAATATATGGTGCTGCTGATATTTCTATTGATAAAAAGGCAATGAAGGAAATTAAGAAGATTGAAGATTTAGGTATGGATAAATTACCTGTTTGTATTGCAAAGACACAGTTCTCATTATCTGACGATGCAACTAAACTTGGCAGACCAGAAGGCTTTACTCTTAATGTAAAGGAAATTCGTCTTAGTGCCGGTGCTGGTTTTATTGTTGCCCTCACAGGTAATGTAATGGTTATGCCTGGTCTTCCAAAAGTTCCAGCAGCAGAAAATATTGATGTTGATGAAAACGGAAAGATTACTGGTCTTTTCTAATTTCTGAGGTGTGAAATGGAAACTAAAAAAAGTAATAAAAAAATAATAGCTTTAATTGTTGCTATTGTAGTGGTAATTGTTGCTGTATGTGCAGTTGTTTATGTAAAGAACAATTCAAAGCCGGCAGATGTTGAAACTGAAAGAGTTGTTGGTAACACTCCCGGTAACATAAGCAATTTAGGTGCAGTAGTTGATGACGGTGACTATTCTTATTATCAGAATAGTGATGATAAATACGCTGTTTACAAGAGTAAAAAAGGTAGTAGCAAAGGTGAAAAAATCAATTCAAGTGCTAGTTATTTCCTTAATGTAATGGGAGATTATATCTACTATGCAAATGGAGATGATGACTTTAATGTTTATCGTATGAAGAAAGACGGTAGCGATAACAAAAAGATTATTTCTACTTCTGCTTACTATATGACAGTTACAAAGGATTATATTTTCTATGTTGACTATAATAGGTCAAAGGCTATTTATAGAACAGACTTAGAGGGTAAAAATTCTAAGTGTATTTATGCAGGTGAAGCTAATTACTTAAATGTTTATAATGACGAATTATACTTCACAGATGCTAAAATTAACTACTGGCCAATTAAGATTGATATGGACGGTGGCAATCAGGAAGTGGTTGTAAATAAATATGCTTGTTATCTTGTAGTAGATAATGGATACTTATACTACACTTCACCTCATAACAATCAGACTAATCCAAATGGTGATGACTATATTTATAGAACAGAAATCAGTACAAAGGAGACAGAACTTCTTATAGGAGTTCATTCTGGTGACCTTAATATTGCAGATAATGTTCTCTACTATGATGATTGGGATAAGCTCAAAATTTATAAGTATGATTTAGATACAAATAAGGCAGAACAGATTGTTGATGAATCTGGTATGTACTTAAATGTTGGTAACGACAGATTATATTACATTATTAACAATAACGGAAACGGTGTTGTAAAGAATGTTAAATTAAAGAAATAAGGAGAAATTGTATGGCGAATATAATAGACGGAAAGGCTATTTCTACACAGATTAAAGATGAAGTAAAGGCTGAGGCTGCAGCACTAAAGGCAAAGGGTATTGAACCTTGCCTTGCTGTAGTTCTTGTAGGAGAAGACCCTGCTAGTCAGGTATATGTAAGAAACAAAAAGAGAGCTTGTGAATACTGTGGCTTTAAGTCATTAAACTATGAACTTCCAGCATCTACTACTGAAGAAGAACTTCTTGCTTTAATTGATAAATTAAATGCAGATAAGGAATGTAATGGTATTCTTGTACAGCTTCCACTTCCAAAGCATATTGATGAAAATAAGGTTCTTTTAAGAATTTTACCTGAAAAGGACGTAGATGGTTTCCACCCTTATAATGTTGGTTTATTATCTATTGGTAAGGCTGATTTAAAGGCTTGTACTCCAGCTGGTTGTATTGAACTTATCAAGCGTAGTGGAGTAGATATTACTGGTAAGAAGTGTGTTGTAGTTGGTAGAAGTAATATTGTGGGTAAGCCTGTAGGTATGCTTTTATTAGCTGAAAATGGCACAGTTATTACTTGTCATTCAAAGACTAAGGATATTGCATCAGTATGCAGAGAAGCTGATATTTTAGTTGCAGCTGTTGGTATTCCTAAGTTTATTACAGGAGATATGGTAAGTGACGGCGTAGTTGTAATTGATGTTGGTATCAATAGAAATGAAGAAGGTAAGCTCTGTGGTGATGTAGATTTTGAAAGCGTTGAACCAAAGGCATCTTACATTACTCCAGTTCCTGGTGGTGTTGGTCCAATGACTATTGCTATGCTTATGAAAAACTGTCTTACAGCTTGCAAGAAACAGAATAATTTATAATAAATTCAGAACAAATTAACGACCTTAATTTGTGGCTTACAAGATAAGCTATCGAATTTATATTTCTAATTTACTAATAAAAAAGGCTATAAAACCTTTTAACGGGTTTTATAGCCTTTTCTTATAATTTCAAACTTTTTAAATTCTGTAAAGTAACACTATCTCCAATTTTAGCCATTTTAATATATTTTTTTACAGTTTTCCAAAAACCTTGACGGCTTAATGGACTACCATTACAGTTTAAGAAAAGGGTTTTTACTGGAGATTTATCTAACAACAACAATTTACGGCTATTGTCTAAATAATCTAACAAATAGGCAAAAGCATTGTAGGGGAGAATAACAATACCACTTTTTAGTTTTATTTCTCTTGTTTTTTTATTAAAGCTATCAATATCTATAGAAACTAGCTCACTTATTGAAATTCTAGTACAACTTAAAAGAGAAAGCATAGCCTTATCACGTCTACCGGAGGTACTATTTGGTACTTGAAAAAGTATTTTATCAAAAATCTCCGGTGGAAGTGTTTCTCTCTTGATTTTCTTTTCAGCTTTAGGCATTTTTAGATTTATTTCACTATCTTTGCTTATAAGTCCCTTTGCAAACATATACTTAAAGAAACAGCGTATAGATGCTACATTTCTTGCAATAGTGGAATTTGTTCTGCCGTTAGCATATAGTGTTTTTATGTAATCTTCAACATATATTGGTTTACAATCTTTTAAATTTATACCCATATCATTTATGTAGTCCATAAAATTTTCAATATCGTGCTTATAAGATACAACTGTATTATCCGAGAAGTTTTTTTCCTCTTTTATATACTCCAAAAAACTCAAAAGCTGTTCCCTCATTTTAAAATTCAACCCCTTAAATAGTTAATTTTTGTTACTCAAATATTCCTTATATGCCAAAATACCGGCTATTGTTTTGCTATCACAAATTTCACCATTCCATATTTTGGCTATACTTTCTTCCAAAGTGTATCTTTCAATGGTTATAAACTCATCATCATCCATATTAAATTTTCCGGGAATTAAATTTTCAGCAAGATAAATATATAATATTTCACTACAGAAACCTATTGCTGAATACATTTTAAATAAAAATGTAAAATCATTGGATTTATAACTTGTTTCTTCTTCTAATTCTCTTGTAGCACATACTAAAGGGTCTTCACCTTTTTCAAGAGTGCCGGCTGGCAATTCAAGTGTTTCTGTTTTGGCTGAATGTCTATATTGACGAACAAATATAATTTTGCCATTTTCATCAATAGGAATCATAGCAGCTGCACCACCATGGACAACAGTTTCTCTGGCACAAGTTCTGCCGTCAGGTAAAGTTATTTCGTCTTTTTCAATATGAAAAACTCTGCCGTTATATACATTTTCGCTTTTTAACACATCATAACTCATGTACAAACTCCTCCAATTTATATAAATTTATATTTAAAAGTTCAATATTGCATATGTAAAATATATATTATAATTATAAACTCACTACTTTATTATACATAATTTTACAAAAAAAACATCTTTTTTTATGGAATTTTATTAAATTTGTGCAAAATAACCAAAAGAACGAAATAAATAAAATTAATAAAAATATCACTTTTAAAATCTATTTGGCTGTGTTATAATAATGTAAAGTAAATTGACTGATAAGGAGGCTTTTTTATGAGATATGCAAGACCTACAAGACATTATCGTGTAGCTGAAAAACAGGTACAACAAAATCCATATAAAGGTACGTTTATTCCTAATGGGGATAAGACAAAGCTTGGCATTTTTGCTGCTGGTGTTGGTGCTTTATTATTTGTTTTAGGCCTTTTGATTGGTGCAGTTGCTAATCGAGATTAATTAAAAATATTTTATAATAGGAGAGGATAATTTACTCTCCTATTATTTTGCAATAAAGGAAAAGAAAGGATTTTATTATGAAACTTGGTATTGTTGGTTTACCTAATGTAGGTAAGAGTACGTTATTTAATTCACTTGCTGGTGGTGGTGCAGAAGCTGCAAATTATCCATTCTGTACCATCGACCCTAATGTAGGTATTGTTCCTGTTCCGGACAAAAGACTTGATGTATTGGAAGAAATGTATACAGCTAAGAAAAAGACTCCTGCTGTTATTGAATTCGTTGATATTGCTGGTCTTGTAAAGGGTGCTAGTCAGGGCGAAGGTTTAGGTAACAAGTTCCTTTCTCATATTAGAGAAGTAGATGCTATTGTTCACGTTGTACGTTGTTTTGAAGATACAAATGTAGTTCACGTTGATGCAAAGGTTGACCCAGTAAGAGATATTGAAACTATCGAATTAGAACTTATCCTTGCTGACCTTGATGTTGTTGACAAGAGAATTGCTAAGACACAGAAGCAGGCTATGAATGATAAGTCTCTTGCTAGAGAAGTTGAAATCTTAAAGAAGATTAAGACAGTTCTCGAAGAAGGTAAGAATGCAAGAACTATTGAATTTGATGATGATGATTTAGCTTTTGTTGACTCACTTACACTTTTAAGCAGAAAGCCGGTTCTTTATGCTGCAAATGTTGGTGAAGAAGATTTAGCTGATGACGGTGCAAGCAATGTTCATGTACAGGCTGTTAGAGAAAGAGCTGCAGAAGAAGGCTCAGGCGTATTTGTTGTTTGTGCAAAGATTGAAGAAGAAATTGCTGAACTTGAAAATGACGAAAAGCTTGAATTTTTAGCTGATTTAGGTTGTGAAACAAGTGGTCTTGACAGACTTATTGCTGCAAGTTATAAGTTACTTGGTCTTATTTCTTACCTTACAGCCGGTGAGCAGGAAGTAAGAGCATGGACTATTACAGAAGGTACAAAAGCACCTCAGGCAGCTGGTAAGATACATACAGACTTTGAAAGAGGTTTCATTCGTGCTGAAGTTGTAACATATGATGACCTTGTGAAACTTGGTTCTGTAGCAGCAGCTAAGGAAGCTGGTGTTTACCGTAGTGAAGGTAAAGACTATGTTATGAAAGATGGCGACGTTGTTTTATTCAGATTTAATGTATAAGGATTGATTTTATATGAGTACGTTTTTACCTATTTTAGGTGTTGTTTTAGTTTTATATTTTCTATTTGCATTATATCAGAATGTTGCAATAGTTCTTCCTAAGGTAAATGAGATTTGGGAGTGTCCTCAGGAAAATCTTAAACTTATTTGTACTAGAGTTGAAGGAAGACACGTTGTTTGTACAATGTATCATAACGATAGAATAATAGAAGATGTTCATATTGGTAAGGCATTTTGTTCTTATGATGCCAGTTATAAAGATGTTGTAGATGGCAAGGAACAGATTGTAGGTGCTTTTGCCGGTAATTTCCTTTTTAGAAATTCTGATTTCCTCTATATCAGAGGTAATATGGACGGAGAAAAGGGTAAACATATTATGAAATTTTTTATAAGTTGATTTGGGGCGAGGTACTTTTAGTACCTCGCTTTTTGTAAGAGGTATATATGTATTTTAAGTATGGAGAAAAAGAGTTAAACTATTTAAAGAAAAAAGATAAAAAACTAGCTTACGTTATTGATAGAGTTGGTTTTGTGGAAAGAAAACTTGAACCAGATGTGTTTATATGTATTGTAAAGAATATTGTGGGTCAGCAAATTTCTAACAAAGCTCTTGACACAATATGGAATAGATTTATAGATAGAGTAGGTAAGGTTACTCCTGAAAATATATATAATTCAGACTTAGATGGTATAGGAATTTCAGCTAAAAAGGTTATGTGGATAAAGGAGTTTTCAAGGAAGGTTTTGGAAAAAGAATTTAGTATAGAAGCCCTTTATGAAAAATCTGACAATGATGCAATAAAAGAATTGTGTACATTAGACGGTATAGGTAAATGGACAGCTGAAATGGTTCTTATATTTTCTATGAACAGAATGGATATTTTAAGTTATGGCGATTTTGGTATAAAAAATGGTATTAAAATTTTATACAATAAAGAGGAAATTACAAAAGACTTATTTGAAAAATATAGGAAACGATATAGTCCCTATGGTTCAGTAGCAAGTATGTATTTATGGGAAGTTTCCGGTGGTTGTTTAAATGATGAAAGGGAGAAGTAAAATGGAAAATTTAAGTAAGTTTTGTACGTGCAGAGATTTAAAATGTCCGTTTCATCCAACTAATCATAGTAAGGGTTGCTCACTATGTATTGCTAAAAACTTAAAAGAGGGTGAAATTCCAAGTTGTTTTTTCAATAAAGTGGGTAATGCCAGTGAAATGGAAAGCTTTTATTATGAGGATTTTGCAAAATTGGTTTTAAAGAACAAAAAAGAGGATTGAAATATGGAATTTATAAAGATAGATAATAATTTTAAAGATAAAGAAAAGTTGTATAGCTTAAATGATGAGGCTTTTCCAAAAGAAGAAAGAATTCCTTCTGAAAAATTAATAGGTGTTTTGAAAGAGTGTAGTTGTGATGGCTGGGCTTTTTATGAAGATGAGTTTGTTGGTTTTGCAATAATAATACCGGATAGTGAAAATAAGGAATGTTATTTAAGTTATTTGGCTATAGAGAAAGATTTAAGAGATAAGGGAAAAGGCAGTAAGGCTCTACAGAAATTGCAGGAGGTGTATAGTGACTATCAAATAGCATTGGATATGGAAAGAATTGATGAAGTAGATGCTGAAAATTTTGAACAGCGAAAAAAGAGAGTTGCATTTTACGAAAGAAATGGATTTAAAAGAGCAAAATGTGGAATTTCTTTCTTTGGTATAAATTTAGAAATTATGTGTAATAAAGGTGAGTTCAGAAAAAGTGAATTTGAAAAAGTCCTTACAAAAATAAAAATCAAAGGTTTTGAACCCAAATTATACGATATATAAGGAGATAAGATGGATAAAAGAATTTTAAAAATGACTATATTCCTTGCAATTTTTGTTGTAGAGTTTATATGGGCATTAAAAGTTGGTTTTAATAGTGGAAGAATAGCTGCAATGGTGCTGTGTTTGATAGTTGCAGTATTAGCATATTTTAATATAGGTAAGAGAAAATGAAAAGCTCCTCAAGTTCAACTTGAGGAGCTTTTTGTATACTTAAAAACGATTAAAACTGACTTTTGAAAACATCAACCTTATCAAGTTTTTCCCAAGGTACATTAATATCACTTCTACCAAAGTGACCATATGCAGCAGTCTGCTTGTAGATTGGTCTTCTTAAATCAAGGTTCTTAATAATTGCGGCAGGTCTTAAATCAAAGTTTTCTCTAATGATTTCAACAATCTTTTCATCAGAAACCTTACCAGTACCGTAAGTATTTACATAGATTGAAAGTGGCTGAGCAACACCGATTGCGTAAGCAAGCTGAATTTCGCACTTATCAGCAATACCACTAGCAACAACATTCTTTGCAACGTATCTTGCTGCATAAGCTGCTGAACGGTCTACCTTAGTTGGGTCTTTACCACTAAATGCACCACCACCGTGACTAGCGTAGCCACCGTAAGTATCAACAATAATCTTTCTACCTGTTAAACCACAGTCACCCTGTGGACCACCAACAACAAATCTGCCAGTTGGGTTTACATAATACTTAGTATTTTCATCTAAAAGTTCAGCAGGAAGAACTGCCTTAATAACCTTTTCAATGATGTCCTTTTCAATCTGAGCGTGTTCAACTTCTGGAGCGTGCTGAGTAGAAATAACTACATTGTCAATTCTAACAACTTTGTTATCATCATATTCAACAGTAACCTGACTCTTACCGTCTGGACGAAGATAGCTTAAAGTACCATTTTTTCTAACTTCGCTTAATTTTCTTGTAAGTTTGTGGGCATAATAAATTGGAGCAGGCATATATTCGTCAGTTTCGTTACAAGCAAAACCGAACATCATACCCTGGTCACCAGCACCAGTATCATCGCTATCAGCTTCACCGTTTCTTGCTTCAAGAGATGAATTAACACCCTGAGCAATATCAGGTGACTGTCCCTTTAAAGAAGTAAGAACTGAACAGCTATCACAGTCGAAGCCGTATTTAGCTCTGTCGTAACCTATTTCTCTAACTGTTTCTCTTGCGATTTCGTCAAGGTCAACGTAGCAGTTAGTTGTGATTTCACCAGCAATCATAATAAGACCTGTTGATGTCATTGTTTCACAAGCTACTCTTGCCATAGGGTCTTTTGCAAGAATGGCATCAAGGACTGCATCAGAAATTTGGTCACAGATTTTATCTGGATGTCCTTCTGTTACAGATTCTGAAGTAAAAAATTTCTTCATTATTAATGTAACTCCTTTCAATAATAAAAAATATCTACCATTTAGAAATTGGCATAAAAAAAAGCCCTTGAAGGCTTATTCTCGTGAACTCATCTGTCGGAATAAACCGTAGGAATTAGCACCGATGCACAAAATGCCGGTTGCTGGGCTTCATAGGGCCTAGTCCCTCCGCCTCTCTGGATAAGCAAATATTCATAACATTTTTTACAATGGATATACTAACACCAATTTAAAACTTTGTCAAGGGGAGGAATGGTGCAAAATATATAACAAAAAAGCTATTGAAAACTTTTGTAAAATAGGCAAATTTTTTGAAAAAAATTATTGACTTTGAAATTAAAAGGTGTTAATATATACGGGTGTGTGATACGGACGTATTATGCAACAAACAGATTTATTATTTTTAAGGAGGTGCAGTTAATGCCAACATTTAACCAGTTAGTAAGAAAGGGTAGACAGACTAAGGTTACTAAGTCTACTGCTCCTGCGTTACAGAAGGGTCTTAATTCACTTAAGAAGAAGCAGACAGATGTAAGCTCTCCACAGAAGCGTGGTGTTTGTACATCAGTAAAGACTGCTACACCTAAGAAGCCAAACTCAGCTTTAAGAAAGATTGCCAGAGTTCGTCTTTCAAACGGTATTGAAGTTACTGCTTACATTCCTGGTGAAGGTCACAACTTACAGGAACATAGTGTTGTTCTTTTAAGAGGTGGTAGAGTAAAGGACGTACCTGGTGTACGTTACCATATCATCAGAGGTACACTTGATACAGCAGGTGTTGCTGATAGAAAGCAGGCTCGTTCTAAGTACGGCGCTAAGCGTGCTAAGAAGAAGTAATAACAAAATATTTTTTAAGACTGCATAGCAGCCTTATTTATGCCTCATTATTTTAAATCTGTGTGTTGCAGGTTCAGGTAGTGTGGCATGGAATAGCGGCTACATAGTGGTCGCAAGTACCTATGAATTAATCAATTATTAAGGAGGGAAGAATCGTGCCAAGAAAAGGTCATGTTTCAAAGAGAGAAGTACTACCTGATCCAGTATATAAGAGTAAAGTAGTTACTAAGCTTATTAATTCCGTTATGTTAGACGGTAAGAAGGGTGTTGCACAGAAAATCGTTTACAGTGCATTCGCTCAGCTTGAAGAAAAAAGTGGTAAGCCAGCCCTTGAAGCTTTTGAAGAGGGTTTAGGCAACATTATGCCTGTACTTGAAGTTAAGGCTCGCCGTGTTGGTGGTGCTACTTATCAGGTACCAATGGAAATTAAGCCAGAAAGAAGACTTACTTTAGGTCTCAGATGGTTAACATTATACAGCAGAAAGCGTGGAGAAAAGACTATGGATGCACGCCTTGCTAATGAGCTTTTAGATGCTATTAACAACGCTGGTGGCGCTGTTAAGAAGAAGGACGAAACTCATAAGATGGCAGAAGCTAATAAGGCTTTCTCTCATTATAAGTGGTAATTAAGTAGATTACAAAAGGAGGAATAAGTGTGTCAAGAGCATGCCCGCTTGAATTAACCCGTAATATTGGTATTATGGCGCATATCGATGCAGGTAAGACTACCCTTACAGAACGTATTTTGTTCTATACAGGTCGTACTTACAAGATTGGTGATACTCACGAAGGTACAGCTACAATGGACTGGATGGAACAGGAGCAGGAAAGAGGTATTACAATTACTTCTGCCGCTACTACTACTCAGTGGCAGCTTAACCACGGTCTTGAAAACGCTGGTCCTATGCATCGTATCAACATCATTGATACACCGGGTCACGTTGACTTCACAGTTGAAGTAGAACGTTCACTTCGTGTACTTGATGGTTCTGTTGCTGTATTCTGTGCAAAGGGTGGTGTTGAACCACAGTCTGAAACAGTTTGGAGACAGGCAGATAAATACAACGTACCTAGAATGGCTTTCGTAAACAAGATGGACATTATGGGTGCTAACTTCTACCGTGTTGTAGATATGATTAGAGACAGACTTGGTGCTAATCCAGTACCTGTTCAGCTTCCTATCGGTGCTGAAGATGACTTCGTAGGTGTAATTGACCTTATGGAAATGAAGGCTTACTACTATGAAGATAAGCAGGGTACTAAAGTTGAAATTAAAGACATTCCAGAAGATATGGTTGATAAGGCTAACGAATATCATCAGCAGATGGTTGAACTCATCGCTGAAACTGATGAAGCTCTTATGGACAAGTACCTTATGGAAGAAGAACTTACAATTCCTGAAATGAAGAAGGCTCTTAGAAAGGCTTGTATCGCTTGTGAAGCAGTTCCTGTATTCTGCGGTTCAGCTTATAGAAATAAGGGTGTTCAGAAGATGCTTGACGGTGTTCTTGAATACATGCCAGCACCAACTGATATTCCTGCTATTAAGGGTCACATTCCAGGTGATGAAGAAAATATTGTTGAAAGACATTCTTCTGATTCTGAACCATTCGCAGCACTTGCATTCAAGATTATGAACGACCCATTCGTTGGTAAGCTTGCATTCTTCAGAGTTTACTCTGGTGTTCTCGAATCTGGTTCTTATGTATACAACTCTGTAAAGGGTAAGAAGGAAAGAATTGGTCGTATCCTTCAGATGCACGCTAACGACCGTAAAGAAATCGATAAGGTTTACGCTGGTGATATCGCAGCTGCTGTAGGTCTTAAGCTTACAACTACTGGTGATACATTATGTGACGAAGATAACGAAGTTATCCTTGAATCAATGAACTTCCCAGATCCAGTTATTTCTGTTGCTATCGAGCCTAAGACTAAGGCTGGTAGAGATAAGATGGGTGTTGCTCTTGCTAAGCTTGCAGAAGAAGATCCAACTTTCAGAACTTACACTAACCAGGAAACTGGCGATACAATCATTTCTGGTATGGGTGAACTTCACCTCGAAATCATTGTTGATAGACTTTTAAGAGAATTTAAGGTAGAAGCGAACGTAGGTGCTCCTCAGGTTGCATACCGTGAAGCATTCGGTCATGACGTAGACGTTGATAGTAAGTTCAAGCGTCAGTCAGGTGGTAGTGGTCAGTACGGTCACTGTAAGGTTCGTTTCGAAGTTATTCCACCAGATAGCGACAAGCCATACGAATTCGTTAACGAAGTTGTTGGTGGTTCTATCCCTAAGGAATACATCCCAGCTGTTGATGCTGGTATCCAGGAAGCTATGCAGGCCGGTGTAATCGGTGGCTTCCCTGTAGTTGGTATTAGAGCCGTTTGTTACGATGGTTCTTACCATGAAGTCGATTCTTCTGAAATCGCCTTCAAGATTGCTGGTTCTATGGCGTTCAAGGATGCCATGAAGAAGTCAGCTCCACAGTTACTTGAACCTGTAATGAAGGTTGAAATTACTGTTCCTGAAGAATACATGGGCGACGTTATGGGTGATGTAAGCTCTCGTCGTGGTAGAATTGAAGGTATGGAACCTCAGAATGGTGGAGTTCAGCTTATTAAGGCTTTCGTTCCACTTGCTGAAATGTTCGGTTACTCAACTGACCTTCGTTCAAGCACTCAGGGTCGTGGTACTTACTCAATGGAAGTTGACCACTACGAACCAGTTCCTAAGAGTATTCAGGAAAAGATTGCTGCTGGTAAGGCAGAATAATTTAGATATAATTAATTTTGCAAGTATTGCTAAAAAATACTTGCAAAATTCTTATAAATTTTGTATAATAAATCTAGTGTATAAGTCGGCTTTTTTGTCGGCGTAGTAAGCACGATTTACTAAAATTTTAATTAATTTTAAGGAGGACATTTTAAAATGGCTAAGGCACATTATGAGAGAACTAAACCACATGTAAACATTGGTACAATTGGTCACGTTGACCACGGTAAGACAACTTTAACAGCTGCTATCACTAAGACTTTACATGATAGATATCAGTTAGGTGAACAGGTAGATTTCGAAAACATCGATAAGGCTCCAGAAGAAAGAGAAAGAGGTATCACTATCTCTACTGCTCACGTTGAATACGAAACTCCTAAGCGTCACTACGCTCACGTTGACTGTCCAGGACATGCTGACTACGTTAAGAACATGATTACTGGTGCTGCACAGATGGATGGTGCTATCCTCGTTGTTGCTGCAACTGATGGTCCTATGGCTCAGACTAGAGAACATATCCTTCTTTCAAGACAGGTAGGCGTTCCTTACATCGTAGTATTCATGAACAAGTGTGATATGGTTGACGATGAAGAACTTCTTGACTTAGTAGAAATGGAAATCACTGAACTTCTTGAAGAATACGGCTTCGAAGGTTGCCCAATCATCAGAGGTTCTGCTTACCAGGCTCTTCAGGATACATCTGGCAAGTGGGGCGATGCTATCATCAAGTTAATGGAAACTGTTGATGAATACATCCCTGACCCAGAAAGAGATACAGATAAGCCTTTCCTTATGCCTGTAGAAGACGTATTCTCTATTTCTGGTAGAGGTACTGTTGCTACTGGTAGAGTAGAAAGAGGTATCTTAAAGGTTCAGGACGAAGTTGAAATCGTTGGTCTTGTAGAAGAATCAAGAAAAGTTGTTGTAACTGGTATCGAAATGTTCCACAAGCTTCTTGATGATGCTGAACCAGGTGATAACATCGGTGCACTTCTTAGAGGTGTTAACAGAGATGAAATCGAAAGAGGTCAGGTATTAGCTGCTCCTGGTACAATCACTCCACACAAGAAGTTTACAGCTCAGGTTTACGTATTAAAGGCAGATGAAGGTGGTCGTCATAAGCCATTCTTCAACAACTACCGTCCACAGTTCTACTTCAGAACTACTGACGTAACTGGTGTTATCACTCTTCCAGAAGGTACAGAAATGTGCATGCCTGGTGATAACGTAGAAATGACTATCGAACTTATCAGCCACATCGCTATGGAACAGGGTCTTAGATTCGCTATCCGTGAAGGTGGTAGAACTGTTGGTTCTGGTTCTGTTGTTTCTATCATTGAATAATTTTAATAGTGAATCGGAAAGATAAATCCGATGGCTTGCTTGTCAAGCCACAAATTAACGAAGTTAATTTGTTCTGATTATTTAATATTATTTAATGCTACTTTACACTTCAGGGTTCGTAGCTGAAGTGTGCTTTTAATCAAAAATCTTGATTTTCTATAATATTTAATTTCTAAAAACTAATTATCTTATATAATAAACTTTCTAAAAAGCTGGTGTTATGCACCAGCTTTTCTTTTATAAATGTATGGACTAATTTGGAATAAATGGAAAATATTTTTGATAGTTTATAATTGTTGAGGGGACTTTATAATTAATTTAATTTAAAAATGGTTTTTATAACTGTATTATGATAAATAAAAAAGACACCGATTAAGATGTCTTTTTGCAGCAGAATGTTATGTAATTAAAAGGATAGCATTTTTATGTGCATATGGTTTTAAAATAAAAATAAACACTTTTACTATATTATAGTATCATCATATAGCTGTTATTTGCTTAAAAATTCTATTATGATTATTGAGATGATATGTTATAATTTAATTGTATTAATATACATAATCTTAACTAATTTTACCAAGTATGTCCACAGTTTTTACATTTATATGTTTTATTGATTTTATTACTAAATAATCCCCAAAAGCCAACAGAAGCAGCACGCTCCAGTCCACCTATTTTCTCTACACTTAGACTACCACAGGTTGGACATTTAGGTAAGTTCTTACCAGCGGTTTTAAAAGCTATTTTAGGATCTGCTCCATCGAGGATTGCTTTACCGACTGTTAAAGCTCTTTCCATTTGAGCTGTTTTCTTTGCAAGTATTTCGTCTCGATGATCAAAATAATATTGGTCAAAATTTGGGGAAGTTTTAACAAGTTCTTCAATAAGACCATGTGGTTCATTTATTCGTTCATCAGAAGCTTTGTCTGTGAGTATTTCATCACTTCTAATATATTTTTCAGGGACATGGAGCATATTGTTTCCACATGCATCACAATATTCCTTACCATCTTCAAATAGACTTAGATTCCCAAATCTAACATACCCACATTTATCGCAAAATACATAAAACATTAAAACCATCTCCTTTTTACCTCATTATACCATAAAAAATTAAATAAACAAGTTTTTTTAAGCAACTTGTAATAACATAGTACGATATTCAGAACAATAGATAGTGATTTAAATGGTATATCAAATAAATTAGGATTTAGTACACGAAGTTTTGCTAAATGGAGCAGGCAGATTAAAACTTCTTTTTCTGAAGCCGAGGGTGTAGGAAACAAGTTTAAGAGCGCTATTAAAACAGCTTTTGTTTCTCCAAAAGATTATATAAAAAATAAAGCTGGAGAAATTGTAACAAAAGATAACATTGATTCGTATACTCCAAAACTTACGACAGATGGCGCCAGATATGAATTGCTGAACCTTCAAAACATACAACAAGAAATCAATAAAACTAAAGGTTCTTGGGATACCTATAATGATAAATTTAAGGGTGGACGAAAATATCTTTTAGATTACGCCAAAGCAAATAATGTTTTAGAAGCTTCTGTCGATGATGTTAAACAAGCAAACATAAATGCTCGTAAATCTGTAATTGAACAAAATGCTAGTTTAGAAAAAATGACTATTGGAGCAAGAGCTGCCAAATTAGGATTGGACGCCTTGTCTATGGCTGGCAATATGATACTTATAACTCTTATTTCTAAGGGAATTGAATTAGCAATAAAAGCTATCGATGATTCTATTCATCATATTGAAAACATCAAAAAAAAGGCAGAAGAAGCAAAAAGTTCAATTAATGATATACGAGATAGTTTTAAAAGTAATTCTAGCACTGTTAATGAAGCAAAAGGGCGTTATGCAGAACTTGCACAAAGTGTTGAGAATTTAGGAAAAGCAAATCAATCTCGTGGAGAATTATCTAATGATGATTATGCAGAGTTCCTTGATTTAAGCAATCAATTGGCAGACGCTTTTCCACAATTAACAAAGGGCTATGATGATAATGGCAACGCTATTCTGAATTTATCTGGTAATGTTGATACAATTGTAGGTTCTCTTGAAAATCTTTTAAAAGTTCAGCAAAAGTTAGCACAGCAAGAAATCCTTGAGAAAATGCCAGATGTTTGGGATGGATATTTAATTGATTTAAAAGACTATAACGAAGAATTAGATACTTCTCAGAAAAAAGTAGATGGTTTTGAAGCTAGTGTATCTAAATTAGATTATGGAAAATTCCAAATCAAAAAGAGTGACCCTTTTAATTCTATTATTGGAGAGGCTTTGAAAGAAGCTTTGGATATTGACTACCACAATGATGGAAAGTTGTATCAGGAAAAATATAAAAGGAATAAGAGTAAACGAGTTGCTACATGGGATTTTAGTGCTTTAAGTGAAGAAGATTTTGAAAAATTAAAAGCAAAAATTGGTGAATTAGGTGCTAAATATGAAGATGAGGTTAAGCTTACAAAAGATAAAATATCAGCCGCTAATAATGATATGTCATCATATATTAGCAGTTGGCTTTCACAAGACTTTCAATTTACAACTCTTCAGAAAGAATCTCCTGATTTAGCAAACGGTATCTCTGAATTTTTATTAAATGGAGACTGGGCTTCTAATCTTCCAGAAGAAGCAGGAAAAACTTGGGAAGAAGTTTCAAAATGGATTAATAATCATTTTTTATATGCTATTAGAAAAGCACAAGAAAACAAAAATATTTCTAAAGCAATAACAGAAGTATTTTCAAACCAAGATTTAACTCCAGAAGAAAAATTAAATTATTTAAATCAAATAACTGATTATGGTAAGAATATCATTTCTTGTTATTATATGTCTGTGTTAAGTAAAATTGCCCTTATTTCTAAAAATCTATTGAAAATAAAATTATAGACTGGAAATAATATAAAATTATCCATAAAAAAGGCACAACCCAAAGGTTATGCCTTAACATCATATAGTTTTCAAATATTCTTCTACAAGAGTATGGGATACGCTACCTTTGGGGTGAACCATAGTAAGTGCTTTTTCTGCTGGTATCCAAAGGGCAGAGTCTACTTCTCCGGAAAGTTTAAAATCTGTTTTATGGGTTTCAGCTAAGAAACCAATCATAATCATATCTTTTTTATCAAACCAGTATGTTCCTGTTATTTTAGGTTCATTTATTGTTAAGCCCAATTCCTCTCCAACTTCTCTTACTGCCGTTTCTTCGGCTGTTTCTCCCGGTTTCATATATCCTGAAACCAAGTTATAGTAATCAGTTGATATATAGTTTTGTCTAAGAAGTGCTACTTCCTGTTTTTCATTTGCTACCAAAGCAATAATACAGGAAGAAAACATATCAAAAAGAGGCTTTTTACAATTATCGCAATAGGGCATAAAGCCTTCGTCGCCAATTTCTTTCTGTATTAACTTTGTTCCACAATCAGGACAATAGGTAAATCTCATATTAATCTTCCTTTATTTTATCAAATTTATAGTTGTGGCTGTTCATATATTCAATAATATTTGGCAACATACCTTGGTCAGAGTAATACCATAATCTAACGCCGTCAGCAGTAGTATTTGTTGTTATTTTCTTTATATCCAATACAGGATGATAGAAAAGACTCATTGTATAGTTATTTTCCATAGAATTATTAAGTCTGCCTAAAATACCGTTTAAATCACCTAAATGATGAACATAATCGGCTGGTGTTGGAACATAGTATACCTTTTTACTTGATTCAGTAGTATATGTCAACTGATTTATAAGTTCCTGCTTTGGATATGACTGATAAATAACATCAAAGTAATTTTCAGCAATCTTCAACTGGTCTTTTGTTGCTCCATAGTGAGGAAATTCGAAAAATTCCTCTGTATAGCCTAAGCGATGACAAGTTTCTTTAGCATAAATCATTCTTTGCATTTGCTGTTGGCGTGTATAAGGTGTTTTTGAACCCCATTCATAGCCTACACAGCTTTTATCTGTGCCATATTGGTGTGTGTAGCCGTGTAAACCGATGTGACCACCATGGTCTACCATATAATCAAGAGTATAGACAAAATAGGCGTTATAAAGGTTAAATGTGACACTTACATCATTCCATGTGCTTGTTGCTGGATTTGAGTATACAGGAACCCATGCTATATAGTATTGTTCGCCTTTTGTATATAAGTATTCAGCTGTATATCTTAATTTTTCAAGATTTTCAAAAGTATAGTTAGGTTTAGCTGTAGTATCCATACCGTCAGCTACAATATCCTCTAATCTTATATAGGCTGATTTTGTAGCTGTAGTTTTTGCAAGCTGGCTGGCTGGCATATTTGTTGAATGTTTCAGTATATTAACTTTGTTTGTACTTGTGTCTACAGTTGCAATATAGTCAAAGGGTGTCAAAAGTTCATAAAGTGAAATGTAGCATATATTATTGTAATAGCAAGTAACAACTTTGTTGCTGTCTTTTGTCTTTGTTGAAATATCTATAGTTTTTCCGTTAATAGTAATTTTGCAATCATCGTTTACTAAGGAATATGTACCATCCATAGCAGTAATTGTGTCATAGAGAGGAACACAAAGTCTACCATTACAATAAACAACATTAAAAGCTCGGCTTGTCCTACCCATAATGTTAAAAGTTACGTTATCAGGCTGATATGTAAGCTGTGTTGGCTTTTCAACATAGGGTAAATAGTCACTGGCATTTGTTATAGAAAAAGTGCTTAGTGTAAATAGTGTTACTAAAATCAGTGCGATGAATTTTTTCATTATGTATTATCTCCTTGCCTAAAAATCCAAGTATAATTATAATTACATATATAAAAAATATCAAGTAGAGATATAAAAATTAATAAACTAAAAATTAGCATAATATGACATAATCTTTGGTATCTTTTTTTATTTTGAGCCATATTTTTGTGGGATAAATGTATGGAAGTAAACAATAGTAAATTTTTTTTATAAAATGTAAACAATATTTTAAAAACCACTATAATTTATGTTGAAAAATGTCTAAAATTAATGTATAGTATATTATTGGTGTATAATGAAAAGGAGGATTTAAAAAATGATTAAAGTTTGGTTGAGTGGGGCCAACAGTCAGATTGGTAAGGCAATAAATGATATTTTTTGCCCTACAGATTTAGAGCTTTTTAATACAGACAAAGAAGAAGTAGACGTAACAGATTTGAAGGCTGTAATGAATTTTGCTCAGGTTAGCAGACCGGATATTATAATTAACTGTTCAGCAATTACAGATATTAATCTCTGTGAAAATGACCCTAAACTTGCTTTTGGTGTAAACGCAATAGGGGCAAGAAATTTAAGTATAGCTGCAAGAAAATGTGGGGCTAAAATGGTTCAGATTTCTACAGATGATGTTTTTGATGGTTTAAGTGACAAACCTTACAATGAATTTGATGTTACAAACCCTAGAACTGTATATGGTAAGTCAAAGTGTGCCGGCGAGGGCTATGTTAAGGAATTTACTCAGAGACATTTCATAATCAGAAGTACATGGGTTTATGGCGAAGGTTACAATTTTGTAAATAAATTTATTGAAGAAACAAAGAATAAGGGTGAAGTAACCGTAGCATCAGACCAGTTTGGTTCTCCTACAAGTGCTGAAGAACTTGCAAAGTTTATACTTCACATTATGACTACAGGAGAATATGGAACATATCACGCTACTTGTAAGGGTGTATGTAGTAGATTTGAATTAGCAGAAAAAATAGCTGAAATTTTAGGTAGAGATGTTAAAATTCATCCAGTTCCTTCAAAGGATAATGAATTTTCATCATTTAGACCAGCTTATGGAGTTTTAGATAACTTCATTATGAGCATTGTTGATGTGTATGATTTTGCTGATTGGGAAAGTGCATTGGCAAAATACTTGGGAGGAATTAAGGAAAGTGGAAAATAAAGAAAAAAAGAAAAAGAAATTGGGTTTAACTACCCAGATTTTTATTGCACTTGCTTTAGGTGCAATTGTTGGTATAGTTTTAAACTATCTTGTGCCAGATAGTGATTTTAAGCAGAATGTTATTATAAATGGTGTTTTATATGTTGTTGGTCAGGGCTTTATCAGACTTATGCAAATGCTTGTAGTTCCTTTGGTTCTTACATCACTTGTTTGTGGTAGTATGTCTATAGGCGATACAAAGAAATTAGGTGCAGTTGGTGTTAGAACACTTTGCTTCTATATTGCTACTACAGCTATTGCCATTACAGTTGCTTTATGTATCGGCAATTTAATTAATCCTGGTGTAGGTCTTGATATGAGTGCAGTTCAGCAAAGTGCTTCTACTGCCGGTTCAGTAGCATCAAATAGTGCTGACAAACTTAGCTTAGCAGAAACAATTTTGAATATCATTCCTACAAATATATTCAATGGTTTATCTGAGGCATCTATGCTTCAGGTTATATTCTTTGCTTTAGTTTTAGGCGTTATACTTGCTAAGCTTGGAGATTCAGCAGATACTGTAAGTTCTCTATTTAGTCAGGGTAACGACATTATGATGGAAATGACAATGATGGTAATGAGCGTAGCCCCTGTTGGTGTATTCTGTCTTATTGCAAAGACTTTTTCTACTATCGGTTTTAATGCTTTCATACCTTTACTTAAATATATGTTGTCAGTATTTATTGCTTTAGGTGTACAGGCCTTTGTTGTGTATATGAGTTTATTAAAGGTATTTACAGGCTTAAATCCTATTAAGTTTATAAGAAAGTTCTTCCCAGTTATGGCGTTTGCTTTCTCAACTTCAACTTCAAATGCTACAATTCCTCTTTCTATTGAAACTTTAGATAAGAAAATTGGTGTTTCAAGAAGAATTTCTTCTTTTACAATACCTTTAGGTGCGACTATTAATATGGATGGTACTTCTATTATGCAGGGTGTTGCCGTTGTATTCGTTGCACAGGCTTTTGGTATTCAACTTCATATGATGGATTATATAACTGTTATTGGTACAGCTACACTTGCATCAATTGGTACAGCCGGTATTCCTAGTGTAGGTCTTATTACTCTTACAATGGTATTTAATTCAGTTGGTCTTCCTGTTGAAGGTATTGCCCTTATTATGGGTATTGATAGAATTCTTGATATGACAAGAACAGCTGTTAATATTACTGGTGATGCTGTTTGTACAACAATCGTTGCAAATCAGAATAAGGCTTTAGATAAAGAAAAATATAATAATATGGACTTAATTAAAGCAAAATAATTTACTAAAAAAGCTATGAAGATGAATTAATCATTTTCATAGCTTTTTGCTTTTTAGACATTATATAAGAGTGCTTTTTGTAAAAATTCCGTTACTTCTTTAGCTGTTTTACGAGAACCAAAACAAGAATGCCCCGTATCCAGTGTAGAGATTTGCTCCATTTCATATTGTGTAAGTTGAAAATCAAAAATATCAAAATTTTCTTTTATTCTACTTGGATTTGTAGATTTTACAACGGGTATAATGTTACGCTGTACCAACCAACGAAGTACAATTTGTGCAACGGATTTATTGTGGTTTTGTGCTATTTGGCACAATAACTGGTTATTAAAAAGATTTCCCTGCCCAGCAGATAATGGGGACCAAGCTTGCATTTGAATTTCTTGTTCTTCCATATACTTTCTTTCATTTTCTCGTTGGAAAAAAGGATTACATTCAATCATATTTATCGCTGGCTTTATGCTGTTAAAAAAGATAAAATCGGCTAATTTATCTTGTGTAAAATTATCTACGCCTATAGCTTTTATCTTTCCGTCATGATATAGTTCTTCTAATGCTTTCCATGCTCCATAGTAGTCATTATATGGTTGATGTATCAAATATAAGTCAATATAATCAAGACCAAGTCTGGCAAGAGAATGCTCTAATCCTGATTTAGCTTTTTCATAGGAAGTGTCTGTAATCCAAAGTTTTGTAGTGACAAATATATCTTTTCTAGGAATTCCACTTTTTTTGATTGCATTGCCAACTGCTATTTCGTTTTCATATGCAGCAGCAGTATCTATTAATCTATATCCTGCTTGCAAAGCCTGTATAACAGAATTTTCACATTCTTTTTCATCTGTTATACGAAATACTCCAAAGCCTATTTTTGGAATTTGAACACCGTTATTTAAAGTTATAAAATTATTATCTTCTTGTTTCATTATTAAAATTCTCCTTTAATTATTTTTTATTGAAAGCCTGTGAGAAGGTTTGTAAATTAATAGGGCAATAAAAATCAGTAAAGCTGTTGTTGACAAGCTAATAGGATATGCCATTATAATCGTATGAAAATTTTTGTTCATTGGAAATACTGTATATATCCATACAATTCTAACACCACATACACCGATAATTGTAAGTATTGCTGGAATAAGAGCTATTCCAAAACCTCTTAGATAGCCGGACATTACTTCATATAGCATACTGAAAATATATGCAGAAAAAATTATAATTAATCGGCTGTATCCAATATCAATAACCTGTGGATTGTTGTTAAAAATAGAAAGTAGAAATTTTCCACTTACTAAAATAATGGCAATAGATATGATAGATGCTATAAAATCTTCAATTATACATAAAATTAAAGTCTTTTTGCACCTATTTATTTGTCTAGCACCATAATTTTGTCCTACAAAGGTAGTACAGGCTTGGCTAAATGAATTCAACATATAGTAAACTAGAATTTCTATGTTAAGGGCGGCACTTGAGGCAGCTATAACAATGGTTCCTAGACTATTAATTGCAGATTGTATTACAATATTTGCTAGGTTAAATACGGCACTTTGAACTCCGGCAGGAAGTCCAATTTTTACTATTTTTATAAGGCAGCTTTTGTCAATTTGCAATTTTCTAAATTCAAATTTAATAAGTTTATTTTTATGAACAAGTTTTATAAACAAAATTGCTGAACTTATGATATTTGCAATAACTGTTGCAATAGCAACACCATTTACTGTCATTTTAAAAATAATAACAAAAATTAAGTTTAAGATTACATTTAATACACCAGATATTGCTAATGCTTGTAATGGGATTTTTGTATCTCCACTACTTCTGAAAATAGCAGCTTCGAAATTGTACAAAAATATAACAGGCATACCCAATAGATAAATCCTTATGTATAAAAGTGCGTAAGGGTATACATCAGAGGGAACATTAAGCATTGTTAATATATTTCCTATGCTTAATTCTCCTAGTAAAGTAACTAAAAGACCTCCAATAAGTGCCATAAGGATAGATGTATATATTGTTTTTTCTATTGTTTTTTTATCTTTTTGACCAATAGCATTTGCAATAACGACATTTGTTCCAAGGGCAATTCCTATGAAGAGATTTAGTATCATTCCAATAATTGGGCTATTTGCCCCTACAGCTGCAATAGCTACTGTTTTATCTGAACTAGCAAAATTTCCAACAATGGCAACATCAGATGCGTTAAATAACTGTTCTAAGATGCCAGTAGCTGCTACCGGCAAGGCATACTGTGGAATTTTATTCCAAATAGAGCCATTTAAAATATCCAAATTTTTATGTTTTTTATTATAGTTCATAAAATTATCCTCTTATTAATTAATCTTTCTCTTGTCGAAATATATTATAGATTAAAAATATAATAATATCCAATACCTATTATCTATCATTTATCATAGTTTACAGGAATGATAAAATGTGCTAATATATTCTAAAAGGGAGAGAAAAGTATGGATATTAGAGTATTAAGATATTTTTTAGCTGTAGCTAGAGAGGGAAATATTACACGAGCATCAGAAAGTCTGCATATTGCACAACCATCTTTATCTAAACAACTTATGGAACTTGAAAAAGAGTTGGGAAAACAACTTTTGATTAGAGGAAAAAGAAAAATTACTTTAACAGAAGAGGGCGTTTTACTTCGAAAAAGAGCTGATGAAATTATTTCTTTAGTGGAAAAAGCAGAAAGGGAAATTACTTCAGGTTTTGGCGAAATTTCAGGAGAGTTATACATTGGAGGAAACATATCTAGTACTGTTTTGCGTACGGCATCAACATTAAGAAAGAAATATCCAGAAATACAGTTTCATTTTTATAGTGGAGATGCTACAGATGTTATGGAAAGATTGGAACATGGAAATTTGGATTTTGCAGTAATACTTCAACCTGTTGATACATCAAAATACGATTTTGTTTCTTTGCCAGAATGTTCTGAGTGGGGAGTATTGATGAAAAATAATGATATATTAGCTAAGGAAGATTTTATTACAAGAAAAATGATAAAAGATATGCCATTAATTCTTCATCAGAGAATAGGTCTACAAGAGGAAATAGCACATTGGGCACAAGAGAGTTTACAGGATTTGAATGTAGTTGCAACTTATAATGTTGTACATGGAAGTCCAATTTCTTTTGTAAAACAAGATTTAGGATATTTTTTAACTACAAGAGATTTGTTAGCATCTCATTTAGATAAAGATTTTTGTTTTAAAACACTAAAACCACAGCTAAAAGTAAAATATGCAATAGTGTGGAAAAAGCATTCAGTATTTAGCAAGGTTTCAAATGCTTTTCTAAGTAAATTGAAACAGATAATAGAAAATTAGTATCCATAATAAGCTATGAAGATAGTTTAATTATTTTCATAGCTTATTTTTATTTATTTTTTTCTTTGTATTCTGCACCCCAGTGTAGCATTGCATCTAATATAGGCTGAAGGCTTTTACCTAACTCTGTGAGAGAATATTCTACTTTAGGGGGAACTTCTGCATATACTTTTCGGGAAATAAGACCATCTTCCTCCATATCACGAAGTTGGGTTGTTAAAACTTTTTGAGATACTTTTCCAATAGATTTTTTTAGTTCACCAAATCTTTTTGTACCAGTAAGCAAATCTCTTATAATTAATACTTTCCACTTGCTTCCAATTAACATCAGTGTAGTTTCTACGGGACAAGCAGGTAAATTGTCGTTGTTTTTTTCGTTATTCATACAAACACTCCTGTATTTTTATTACATAAATTATATCATACAGTATACGAAAAATCAAAATAGTATGCATTAGTTTCTTCTAGGTAACTATGGTACAAATAAGTGCGTACTTTACAATTTGGGTTAAAATTTATACAATTATATAAAAGAGGAATTAAAGACGGAGGTACAAATATGAATACAGAAGATTACATTAAATTTTTGGAAAAGGAAATTCATACAACTATTATTGCAACAGTAGATGAAAAGGGATTACCTGTAACCTGTGCCATAGATATTATGCATAGTGATGAAAAAGGCTTATATTTTCTTACAGCAAAAGGAAAAGGCTTTTATCATAGATTGATAAAAGAAAAATTTATTGCATTGACTGGTATCAAAGGGAAAGATACTATGCACTGTGTTGCTGTGTCAATTAGAGGCAAAGTCGAGGAATTAGGTGGAGAGTTATTACCGTTTTTATTCTCAAAAAATGAATATATGAATGAAATTTATCCAACAGAAAAATCAAGAGAGGCTTTAACAGTATTTCGCTTATATGAAGCCAGTGGAGAATGGTTCGATTTATCTAAAAAGCCTATTGAAAGAGATACATTTTATATTGGTAAAGAGGAAAGTTATGAAAAGAAATATTTTATTACAGATAAATGCGTAGGTTGTAAAGCTTGCAAAAATGTTTGTCCTCAAAATTGTATTGATTTTACTACTATTCCAGCTGAAATTCATCAGAAAAATTGCTTACACTGTGGCAATTGTATGGAAGTATGTCCAAAGAAGGCTGTAGTTTGGAGGTAAGAATATGACACAAAATGAAAAAAGGCTGTTTTTAATTAAATATTTACTTAATGAGAATTCAAAATATTCAAATATTGTAATTCCAAAGGAAGTAGAAGAACAGAAAAGGTTATTGCGTTCATTATTAAATGTTCGTATGCCCCAAAAAGTAAGTAATGAGTTTTTAGAAATACAAGACAGTTATTTACAGGAAGAAATAAGCAAAAAGGGTATAACTGATATAAGTGAATTAGAACCTATAAAAAATGAAATTTATGTTTGGCAGGGTGATATTACAACTCTAAAATGTGACGCAATAGTAAATGCAGCTAATAGCCAAATGTTAGGCTGTTTTTATCCTTGTCATAGTTGTATTGACAATGCTATTCACACTTTTGCAGGAGTTCAGCTGCGTTTGGAATGTGCAAAAATAATGAAGTTGCAGAATAGGGAAGAAGAAACTGGCAAAGCAAAAATTACATCGGCTTTTAATTTGCCTTGTAAATATGTTTTACATACTGTAGGACCTATTGTAAGGGGGAGGTTGTGTAAGGAAGATGAAGAAAAACTTGCCAGTTGCTACAGGTCTTGTTTAGAGTTGGCAGAACAAAGTGGAGTAAAGAGCATTGCTTTCTGTTGTATATCAACAGGGGAATTTCATTTTCCAAATGGAAGGGCAGCTGAAATTGCAGTAAATACGGTAAATGAATATAAATCAAAGACAAATAGTAGTATGGAGGTGATTTTTAATGTTTTTAAAAAGATGGACTATGAAATCTACAGAAAATTACTTGAATGAAATTGAAAAATTAAAAGAGAAAATAGAAAAAGCTGATGCAATAATTATTGGTGCAGGTGCAGGGCTTTCTACATCGGCAGGGCTAACATATAATGGTGAAAGATTTGAAAAATATTTTTCAGACTTTAAAAGAAAATATGGCATAAAAGATATGTATTCAGGTGGATTTTATCCATTTAACTCTTTAGAGGAATATTGGGCGTGGTGGTCAAGACAGATTTATGTAAATAGATATGATATTGAGCCTACAGAAGTTTATACAAACCTTTTAAAGTTAGTAGAAAATAAGAACTATTTTGTTATTACAACAAATGTTGACCACCAATTTCAAATAACAGGTTTTGATAAGAAAAGATTATTTTATACACAAGGGGATTATGGTTTGTGGCAATGTTCTAAGCCATGTCACAACAAGACTTATGATAATGAAGAACAAGTTAGAAATATGGTTAATAAACAAGTAGATATGAAAATACCTACAGAATTAGTGCCTTATTGCCCAATTTGTGGAGCACCAATGAATATGAATTTACGCTGTGATGATAGTTTTGTTCAAGATGAAGGTTGGTACAAGGCAGAACAAAGGTATGAAGATTTTATTCGTAGAAGTAAGAATATGAATGTTGTATTTCTTGAGTTGGGAATAGGGGAAAATACACCGGTAATTATAAAATACCCATTTTGGAGAATGACAGAAGAAAATGAAAATTCTACATATTGTTGCATAAATCTATCAGAAATATATATTCCAAGACCGATAAAAGACCAATCCATTTGCATTGAAAGTGATATAGGAGAAGTTTTGAAACGAATGGTATAATTTAAGGGCTACCCAAATGGGTAGCCCTTCATCATATTAATATTTTTCAATATCTATTTGCTGTGCGTGGAATTCTTTATGTAAAACTCTTTCGCAAATTGTGTTAAACTTTGCATTATTATCACTTACATAGAAAGTGTGTTTTTCTGTATTTAAGTCATTAAGCATATCGTGAGAAGTAAGATAGTTTTTAACCTTTAAGGCTGTTGCCTTTGCAGGGTCAACAATCTTTACTTTTTCTCCCACAATTTTACCTATACAAGCCTTTAAAAGAGGGTAGTGAGTACAGCCAAGAATTATAGAGTCAATATCCTTGTCTAATAATTCCTTTAAATATATTTCAGCTGTTTTATATGCAACTTCGTTGTTTGTCCAGCCTTCTTCAGCAAGAGGTACAAAGAGAGGGCAAGCCTTTTTGTATACCTCAATTTGGTTATTTGCAGCCTTTAATCGCTTTTCATAAGCACCACTGCTGACAGTACCTTCTGTACCAATTAAACCAACCTTATTGTTCTTTGTAGCAGCGAGGCAAGATTCAACACCCGGTGTAACAACCTCTATAATAGGTAAGTCTGGAAATTCTGATGTTAATGCCTCATAACAGTTGGAGCTGACAGTATTACAGGCAATAACTACAGCCTTAACGTCCATAGTTTTCAAAAATCTAATTATCTGACTAGAAAATTTAGTTACAGTTTCTTTAGATTTTGAACCATAAGGAACTCTTGCTGTGTCGCCAAAATATATTGTATGTTCATAAGGCATAGTTTTTATTATCTGTTTTACAACAGTAAGTCCACCAACGCCAGAGTCAAAAACTCCAATTGGTCTGTTATCCATAATAACACCTCTTATTCCTCGTTACGAGTTAATGCAAGTTCAATAAGTTTATCTACAAGTTCTTCTGTGTCAATACCTGCAGCTCTAAAAAGCATAGGATACATACTTATTGAAGTAAAGCCAGGTAATGTATTAATTTCGTTGAAAATAACTCTGTTTGTTTTTTCTTCAAGGAAGAAGTCAACTCTTGAAAGACCTCTGCCGTCAAGTACCTTAAATATTTCAATAGCTTTCTTTCTGATTTCTTCAGCTTTTTCGTTTGAAATATTCGCAGGGATTACAGTCTTAGATTCAGCATTATTGTACTTTGCGTCATAGTCATAAAATTCTGCAGCAGCATAAATCTGACCTACAGCAGATGCCTGAATATCGTGATTACCAAGAACAGCACATTCAAGTTCATCGCCTGTAATGTTTTCTTCTATAACAATAGTTCTGTCGTGTTCAGAAGCAGTCCAAAGACCGTCAATAAGTTCATCTCTGTTGTGAGCCTTTGTGATACCTACACTTGAACCAGCACAAGCTGGCTTAACGAAGCAAGGATAACCACATTTTTCTTCAACTCTATCAAGGCACTTGTCAAGGTCTTCAGATAATTCAGGTCTATATACAATAGTGTACTTAGCCTGGTCAACACCAATAGTGTCAACAATAATCTTTGTATAAGCCTTGTTCATACTTACAGCAGAAGATAATACGCCACAACCTACATAAGGAATTTTAGCAAGTTCAAAAAGACCCTGAACTGTACCATCTTCACCGTTTGCACCATGAAGAACAGGAATAACAACATCAACAGGAATGTTTTTAACCTTATCACCAACGATTCTGAGAAGACCATGGTGTTCTGTATCTGGGCTTAAAATGCAAGTGCTTGCAAATTTCTGCCAATCGTTATTGCCAATGCTGTCCAAAGGACCATCGTATAATAACCATTTACCTTCTTTTGTAATATATACTGGAATTACAGAATACTTTTCTGTATTAATATTTGAAATAATTGTAGCGGCACTTACCTTAGAAACATCGTGTTCTGATGACTGGCCACCAAACAATACAGCTACTACTTGTTTGCTCATTTTATAAATTCCTCCTAAAAAAGAATAGATATATTTATTCTAATACTTTTTGGGGATTATTACAAGTTTTTTTTGAGATTAAAGAGTTTTTTCTATTTCGTCCATTTGTGCAAGCCATAATTTAGATACGGCATCACTTGGCATTCTCCAATCACCTCTAGGGCTAAGGCTAACAGAACCTACTTTTGGACCGTCTGGCAAGCAACTTCTCTTAAATTGCTGTGAGAAAAATCTCCAATAATAATTTCTGAGCCATTTATATATTGTTTTCTTGTCATATTTGTCTTTGAAGGCTATATTTGCAATATAGAAAATCTTTTTAGGTTCAAAGCTCAATCTCATCATATTGTACAAGAAGAAATCGTGAAGTTCGTAAGGACCAACTACGTCTTCTGTAATCTGTGCAATATTTCCATTTTCATCTGGAGGAAGTAACTCAGGGGAAACAGGAGTATCCAAAATATCATAAAGTATTTCTTTTAAATTGTTGTCAGAAGTTGTGTCGGCAAAATATTTAATAAGGTACTTTTTCCAGCCCCACTGGGACCTAAGATTACCACAAATTCACCATCTTCTATGGTAAAAGATACTTGTTTTAATGCATAGATATCCTGACTACCTACATGATAGATTTTAGATATGTTGTTTGCCTGAATCATAAAAATTCCTCCTTTTTTGGCATAATAAAAACATGTATGTGAAACACATGC
>UQYD01000017.1 GCA_900545305.1 uncultured Eubacterium sp. | reverse complement strand
GACCGAGGACAGGGACAAAAATATGGTACTGGTTTTTAGTGCCATATTTTTCACGGCTGGTCCCTACTTTAGACTAACTGCAAGAAATGCAAGCATTTCTTGCAAGGCTGTCGACTTTATCGACAGCCTGAGGACACAAGGCATTTGCCCTGTGTCCCCAAATATTAATAAATATAACCTGTTGGATTTGTATGCTGACCATTTATTCTTACTTCAAAGTGAGAGTGAACACCTGTAGAATAACCTGTTGTACCAGCACCGGCAATAACCTGTCCTCTCTGAACAGACTGACCAACAGAAACCTTTAATACGTTGTTGTGTGCATAAAGTGTACTATATCCGCCACCATGGTCAATAATAACACACTTACCGTAGCCACCTCTCCAACCGGCGTAAATAACTGTACCACTTTCGGCAGCAATTACGTCTGTGTTAAGTGTAGCCTTTAAGTCAACACCTGTATGGAATTCTGTACCACCTGCAATAGGTGAAGACCTGTAACCATAACCAGAATTTGGCTTATAGCCATTATAAGCTGGAATAGGATACTGATAATGCTTACCATTACTACTATATACAGTAGCAGAACTTGAGCCACCAGATGTATTACTTGAACCTGTGTTATAACTTGATGACCTAGACTTTGTACTTGATTTTGTACTTGATTTTGTACTTGAGCTTGAACTACTCTTTGCCTTTGCTGCCTGTGCAGCTTTTGCCTTTGCTGCTGCATCAGCCTTTGCTTTGGCTGCTGCTGCCTCTCTAGCCTTAGCCTCGGCTTCAGCCTTCTGAATAAGAGCCTGAACGTTAGCATCTTGTTGCTGTAAATCGGCAATCTGTGCTTCATAAGTGCTTTGGTTAGAATCAAGCTGTTTTACAATCTGATTTTTTCTAGCAATATTGTTGTCCAAAATCTGCTGTTTCTTAGCCTGTTCAGCCTTCATATCCTCTATTTGTTTCTTGTCTTTTGCAATAGTTTTAACATTTGTAGCTATTACTTCTTCTGAATGAGTATAGTCCTTAAGGACCTTGTTATCATATTCTACAAGCTTGTTAGTATACTCAAGACGTGTTATAAAATCAGAGAAATTATCTGAAGACAAAAGTGCCTCAAGGTAACCACTGTTACCATATTCATACATTACTCTAATACGCTTTTTCAAAGTATTGTAGTGAGCTTCTCTTGTAGCAATAGCCTCTTTAAGCTCCTGCTGAGATTTATTAAGGTTAGCAGTTGTTTCCTGAATTTTTGTATTAAGCTGTGTAATTTCAGCCTGAACAGAAGCAAGCTGTCTGTCAAGCTCCTGAATTTCTGACTGAGTAGAGGCTTTCTGCTGTTTTGTAGAATTAATCTGACTTTGAACAGAACTTATTTGGTTTTTAAAAGCCGAACTCTGTTTCTGTAACTGAGATACTGATGCTGCATCTGCTACACCAACAAAAGCCAATGTAAGAGATACTGTCAATAATCCCGATACGAATTTTTTTAACATAAATTTTCACTCCATAACTAAAGGGGAAAACACCATACATAAGTACGATTATTCCCCCAAAAACACACCGTTAAAACGGCAAACTTTTATACTCTAAGATGCTTTCTTACAGAAGTTATACTTCCCACAGCACCCAATAATGCACCAACTAAAAGAGCAACTGGTATTGTTACTACAAATATCTCACTACCACTCTTTAAAGACATAAGAGTATTTAACACACTTATATGAGTATTAAAGTAGTCTACAATTCTATCATAGCTAAGCCATGAAATAACTGAAGGAATAGCAGCACCAATAAGACCAATTATGACACCTTCTACGATGAAAGGCCAACGTATAAACCAGTCAGTAGCACCAACGTATTTCATAATACCAATTTCATTTTTTCTAATGAAAACAGTAAGTTTAATTGTATTCATAATAATACCAATAGAGATAATTGCAAGGATTGCAATAATAACAACTGATACTATTTTAAATATCGCATCAATAGCCATAAGAGTATCTGTCAACTGCTGTGCGTGGCGAATTGACTCAATGCCCTGATACTCGTAGTCGGCATCACCAATCTTAGGTGCATTGTTTACTGTAACAGGTTCATTATTTTCCTGCTGAATAGTAGCCGGTGTAGGTAAACCTTCTGTAACCGGTGTTGCAGAAGTTCCCTCTGCCTGTACCTCAACAGTTCCTGTCAACTTGTCCAAAAGAGCTGTTTTAGTAGTTGTTGGCTGAGAGCCTGCCTCCTTAACAGCATTATTTACTGCTGCCTTAGCTGCCTGAGCCGGGTCAATAGTAGTAGTTTCTGCTACTGTTTCAACTTCACCATTTACTATCTGATTTTCAAATTCCTGTTGTAACTTAGTTATTCTTGCAATAACATCTTTCTGATGACTTATGCCGGATACCTGTACATCTAAAGACCTTGGAAAAGGATTATCCTCTTTCAAGCCGTCTAGTGTATCAGTATCCCACATTTTCTTTGCCTTTTCCAAAGCACCTTGTTGTGAAATATATGTAACCTTCGTTACATTAGGCATTTCTTCTATTTTCTTTTGCAAGACTTTTACCTGAGCATCTGTAGGCTTATTACCTAAGAAAACTGTAACACCTACATTAGACTCAATCTGGCTTAATACGTAGTCAACATTAACCATAATACTAAGAGAAAGAATAACCGTAAATACACAGGCACTAACTATAATAATTGAGGCTGCAGACATAAGTCCGTTTTTGAATACACCTCTAAAGCCCTGACTAATATAATATTTCCATGTTCGAAGCTTCATTGTTATATCCACCACCCTCAACGTCATTTAATACTACACCCTTGTTAATCTTTATAACACGCTTTTGCATTTTATCTACAATTTCCTTTGCGTGTGTTGATATAACAACTGTAGTACCATTTCTATTTATTTCCTGAATAAGTTCCATAATATCCCAAGCAGTGTCTGGGTCAAGGTTACCAGTAGGTTCATCTGCCAAAAGAATTGGAGGTCTGTTGATAATAGCTCTGGCAAGAGCTACTCTCTGCTGTTCACCACCGGAAAGCTGATTTGGATAAGCCTTAGCCTTTTTACCTAAGCCAACCATTGACAAAATCTGTGGCACATTACGTCTTATATATTTAGGATTTGTTTCCACTACCTGCATAGCAAAAGCCACATTTTCATAAACTGTCTTAGATGGCAACAGACGGAAATCCTGAAACACTACGCCGACTTTTCTTCTGTAATATGGAATTTGTCTGCGTTTTAATTTAGTAATATCCGTATTGTTTACAATTATGTCGCCACTTGTTGGTTCAATTTCCTTTAGTAAAAGACGCATAAACGTTGATTTACCTGAGCCGGAAGAACCAACTACGAAAACAAATTCGCCTTTGTTAATTTCAAGAGATACATCTCTTAAACCAACAGCACCGTTTTCGTATATTTTTGTTACTTTTTCCATCTTAATCAAGGTGAAAACTTCCTTTCTGAAAAGAGAAAATTAATACATAAATGTTTCTCTATAGTGCATATATTTACTTACCATAAGCATAATCTTGAAAATAATAGCATCATCGAAGTTTCTAAGGTCTAAGCCTGTCATCTTCTGAAGCTTATCAAGTCTATAAACCAATGTATTTCTGTGGATATAGAGCTGTCTTGAAGTTTCTGACACATTAAGGTTATTTTCGAAGAACTTGTTTACAGTAGTAAGTGTTTCTTCATCAAACTGGTCCATAGAAAGTCCGTGGAGAACTTCATTTATGAACATTTTGCATAATGGTGCAGGAAGTTGATAAATAAGACGACCAATACCAAGCTGTTCGTAGTTTACAATCTTCTTGTTTTCCTCAAAAATCTTACCTACTTCAAGAGCCATCTTAGCTTCCTTGTATGATGCAGAAACATTTTTAAGGTCATTTACTACAGTACCGATTGCAACATATACACTTGTCATAGCTTCTGCTGAAAGTGTATCGTAAATATGCTTAGAAATCTGGTCAATTTCTTCCTTGCTATCCTTTTCTTTAAGTTCCTTTACGAGAATAATACTCTTTTCGTCAACAGCAGTAACGAAATCCTTCTGCTTTGTTGGGAAAATACTTCTAACAATTTCAACAACATTAAATTCCTTATCAATTTCTGTTTCAATAAGGAACACAACTCTAGGAACATTATTTTCAATACGCAATTTCTTTGCTCTTGAATATATATCTACAAGAAGTAAGTTGTCAAGCAACAAGTTCTTTATGAAATTGTCACCGTCAAATCTTTCCTTGTAAGCAACAAGTAAATTCTGGATTTGGAAAGCTGTAATCTTACCAATACGGTAAGCTTCCTCGTCCTCGCCCTTAATCATAACAATGTATTCAGGAGAACCATTATCAAAAACCTTAAAATACTGGTAACCCTGTACCAACTGGTTTTCAGCTGGACTCTGTATAAATATATCTGCACTCTCAATGACTGTATTAACCATTGATTCTTCAGTAGTTGCAACAATCTTGCCCTCACGTTCAGCAACACTTAGCTCACGTCTTATTATATTTTTAAGTCCATCTATTGTACTTTGCAAAATCTGATTAGATATCATACCTCACTACTCCTCCTTCTTTTTTACAATCACATAAGTGTTAGTATCCTTATTTTATAACAAAAATCGTTAAATTAAAAGACTTATTCCAAAAATTTTTTATTTTATAATGCAAAATTAATATATTTTTAATATTTTAATACTAAAATTCCTAGCATTTTTATACCCAAATTTACTTTATTATGATATAATTGTTATAATAATTGCATTGAATTACAGGAGGATTTGTATTATGTCAGAGGAAAAGAAATACATTAACATAGAGATAGGCAGTAGAAACATTAAACTTGCTAGTGAAGAAAGCGATGAATATTTAAGAGCCATTGCAAAATATCTTAATCAGAAAATGGTAGATATTACAGGTGGAGATTTATCTCACCCTTTATATCGTGATGATAACGCTATTTTATTCTCACTTAATATTGCTGATGATTTATTTAAAGAACGTACTTCTAGTGGTTCTGTTGCCTTTGATACAGATACCCTTGCTAAGTTGGAATCACAGGAAAAGGAAATATCAGTTTTAAACGAAACTATCACTAATTTGAACAACGAAAAAAGCACTCTTGCTAAAGACCTTGCCAATAAAAAAGATGAAATACAGGTACTTACTGTAAAGAGAGAAGATGTAAAGAGCAAACTTGACGAATGTGAAAAGAAATTAGCATCTTTACAGGGTCTTTATGCCAGTGTTGAAAATCAGCTTGAAGAAAAGACTAATAAATACAACGACTTAGAAACAGAACATATCAAAACAAAGAGCGAATTTGACAATGTTCAGAGAGAGTATTCTTCTTGTCAGACTCGTCTTACAACGGCTGAAAAGCGTGTTGAAGAAAAGACTAACTATATTGCTAAATTAACTGGCAAAATCAATGATAAAAACCAAGAACTTAACAACCTCAGCACAAAACTTGCTGAAAAGAACACATCAATCAATGAATTAAATCAAAAATCAGCTGAAAGAAATGTTAAGCTCACTAACGTAAACAAAGAACGTGATGATTTAGCTGTTAAACTTAAAGCTGCTAACGGCAACATCAGAAAGCTTGAAGAAGAAATAAAGAACTTAAAGTCTGAAAGCGATAAGTCTGTAAAGACAGCTAAAGACCAGCTTACAAGAGTTCAGGAAGATTACCAAACTCTCTTATCTGATTTTGAAAATTACCAGATAGAAAATCAGACTATGAGCGAAAATCAACTTCAAAGTGCATTTGCTAAAACAAAAGCTGAAAACATTGATTTAAAGAGAAAAATAGAAGACCTTTCAAAGAAACTTGCAAAAAATAATTAAGGTGACAATATGAAAAAGCCTGAAATTTTAGCTCCTTGTAGCACCCCTGAAAGCGTTACAGCTGCCCTTAATGCCGGCTGTGACGCAATATATATTGGTGGCAGTGCCTTTGGTGCTCGTGCCTATGCTGAAAACCCCTCTGATGACACACTTCACGAAATTATTAAAACCTGTGTCCTTAGAGGGGTAAAAGTGTTTATTACACTTAACACACTTTACAAAGAAAACGAAATACAAAAGGTTTTGGACTTCGTGGAAAAGGTCTATTCCTATGGTGCATACGGTCTTATTGTACAGGATTTGGGTATGGTAAATCTTATAAAAAAATACTACCCAAACATAAGAATAAGTGCATCTACACAAATGACAGTACACAACAGTGAAGCCATAGATATGCTTACTGAAATGGGTTGTAGCCGTATTGTACTTGCCAGAGAATTAGGTCAAAAAGAAATAACCGACATTTGTTCAAAAAAAGGCAATACAGAAATTGAGGGATTTATACACGGAGCATTGTGTGTATGCTATTCCGGTCGTTGTCTTATGAGTAGTATTATAGGACAGAGAAGTGGTAACAGAGGTCGTTGTGCCCAGCCTTGTCGTATGGAATATTCACTCTTGAAAGACGATAAAACTTTAAAAAGTGGTTATCTCCTTTCTCCTAAGGATATTTCAACAGCTGAAATACTTGACAAAGTTCTTGCAACAGGTGTTGACAGCCTTAAAATCGAAGGCAGAATGAAAAGCCCTGAATATGTTTATCAAGTTGTTTCAACCTACAGAAAATATGTTGATGAGGTTATGGAAAATGGCACTTTGACTATTGACAAAGAGGATATTTCAAACCTTACGCAGATTTTCAACAGAGGTGGTTCATCTTCTCATGGATATTATGACACATATTCCTCACTGAATATGCTTAGTAAATCTCCTAAGAGCAGTGGTGTAGAAATAGGCGTTGTTACTGGATATAATCCTAAAAATAAAAGATGTTCTATTAAACTGTCTCGCCCTGTTACTGCCGGTGACGGCATAGAAATATGGTCAAAACAGCACACAGGTACAGGTGTAAATCAAACAGCAGGTGTTGGCAGTACAATTTCCGTTGTTGTAGACGGCTATATACAAAAAGGCGACAGAGTTTTCAAATCCTTTGATAAAGCTCTTAATGATGTCCTTAAAAAGACCTATTCTAAAAACACTAGAAAAATGACTGTTAGTGCAACAGCCTCCGTAAATGTAGGAGAAAAAAGTTATATAGAATTTCCTGACTATGGCATAAGAGTATACGGCGAAACAGCTGAAACACCTCTTAACAGACCAATGACGGAAGAAGATATTGTATCAAGACTTTCCAAAACCGGAGATACTCCTTTTACATTTAACTTCATAGATTGTAACATTGGAGAAAACGTTTACATTCCGGTTTCTGCATTAAACAGCCTTAGACGAGATGCCTGTTCAGAACTTGAAAATAAGATAATAGAAAACACTCAAAGAGAGGATATTTCTGCTACTTATGAACCAAAGGCATTGACAAAAGCCGAAAAACTAAACAACATTTCTGTAAAGGTCAGAACTTGGGAACAGTTTATATCTGCTTTAGAAACAAAGCCTAAGAGAATATACTGTGAAGTCCTTGACAGTAAGGCTGTGGAAATGGCTCACGAAAAGGGTGTTGAGTTATATTTTGCCCTTCCATATATTTCTCGTGATGGCTATGGAAAATATTTTGATAAGCTTGATAAATACAATCCTGACGGCTATCTTTTGAGAAGTCTTGGAAAAATAAGTACAGATAAACCTGTAGTTACTGACTACACATTTAATATTTTCAATAAACAGACAATATCTGTCCTTGAAGATACTTATAACATAGAAAACTATACACTTTCTCCTGAATTGAATTTACAGGAATTACAAGAATTAACATCAGATAAAAGCGAAGTTGTTATATATGGCAGACTTCCATTAATGACTACTCATCAATGTCCTGTTGGTATTCATTGTGCAAATAAAAAATCCGGAAAGTATTGTAAGCTAAAAGGAATTGAGGGTAATTACCAGTTAAAGGACAGAAAGAATGTAAAGTTCCCTATTGTTAGAGATTGCGATAATTGTGTTGCCTTTATTCTCAATTCAGCACCTATTTGTATTCTCAACAAAAAGGACGATATACTTTCCCTTGACAGCAATATGCTTAGATTGGATTTTACAACTGAAAATGCTAAAACTGTAAAAAATGTAATACAAGAACATATGAATGTATTACAAAAGGGCAACAAAATGTCAGCAGAGTTTGAAAAGTATATGAAAAGCGAAAAAGCTACTGGTGGACATTTCTACAGAGGGGTGTTATAAATGATTGAAATATTCATACTTCTTGCAAAGTATTTATTTATAGCCTATATCGGTGTATTCCTTATATTCGGGCTTATAATCAATCTGGCAAGAGAAGATATTATTGACTATAAAATAGCCGTAGGACTTATGAAACAAAGGCTATGTATTATACTTTTCCACGTTACGGCAAGTATAATACTTATTTCAGCCAATGCTGAGGAAAATTTGGGTCAGGTAGTGGGCTACTGTGCTATAAGTCTTGGGCTACTTATGTTTGGCAACAACCTTGTTAAAAGGCTGTATCCCGAAAGCAGTCACTTGCTTTATAACTGCATATTCTTTTTGGTGGATATAGGACTTATAATACTTTACAGACTTGATAGTTCATTAGCTATAAAACAGCTTATTTGGAACATAGCCGGTTTTGTATTTTTGACTATTATTCCTTTTATATTACAGAGAATGCCTAGACTTGATAAATATAAAAACCTTTATATTATAATTTCTTTTGTAATGCTTGTATTTACACTTGTCTTCGGTTCTGTAAGTGGTGGTTCAAAAAACTGGATAAGTATAGGAAGTTTTGGTTTCCAGCCATCTGAAATTGTAAAGTTGCTCTTTGTATTTTACTTAGCATCTTCTCTTTCAAAACGACCTGATTTTCACGATATAATAGCTCCAACTATTATAAGTGGTTTGGTTGTAATTTTCCTTGTAGTTCAAAAGGATTTAGGTTCTGCCCTTATTTTCGTAATGACTTACTTAATAGTCCTGTTCATTGCTACAAGCAACTACTTATACTTGCTTTCAGGTGTCGGTGCTGTTTCTTTGGCATCAGTTATAGCCTACAAACTTTTCTCCCATATTCAGGTAAGAGTTGAGGCTTGGCAAAATCCTTGGTCAGACGTAGCCGGCAACGGTTATCAGATTGCTCAATCCCTTTTTGCAATTTGTACTTGGGGAATTACCGGTATAGGTCTTACAAGAGGATATGCCACAAGTATTCCGGTAGTAGAGCGAGATTTTATATTTGCTGCCATATGTGAGGAATTTGGTTCAATATTCGCTATAGGACTTTTAGCAATATTTATACTTATACTTCTTGAGGGAGCAAGAGGAGCTTTAGAAAATCGTAGTAGATTTCTTACTCTATTGTGTGCCGGTTTCACTGCCCTTTTAGCTTTCCAGACTTTCCTTATTATCGGTGGTGTTACTAAGTTTATACCTCTTACCGGTGTTACATTGCCATTCATTAGCTACGGTGGTACATCAATAGTTATAAGTTATATTATAATAGGTGTTATACAATGGATTATTTCCAGAAACGGAGAATATTCTCACGACAAGGAAATAAGGGAAGTTGACACTAGAGAACGACAGCAACAAGTTCGTAAACCTCGCAGAAAGGTGGCGAGAAGATGAAATCAGCAATAAAAAAAGTATTCTGGTTTTACACAATCTTATTTTTAATTTTAATTGGATATTTGGTTAAGTTATGCCTTTTCGACTCAAATGGTTTTGTAGCAAATTCTTTTAACCCTAGACTGACACAAGGTCTTCCAGATGTTAAAAGAGGTGCTATATTGGATATTAACGGAAAGGCTATTGCTCAAGACGAGGCTAATCCAGACGGTTCATACACTAGAAAATATGACGAAACTGGTAACTATGCCCATGTTGTAGGCTATACTGTAAAAGGTAAGGCTGGTATAGAGTCTAAGTACAATTTCAGACTTCAAACTGTAAGTAACGAACTTTTACAGCGTATTGGTCATGTTTTTCTTGGAAAGGAAATTCAAGGTAACAATGTAGTATTGACAATAGATGACCGATTACAACAGGTTGCAGCAGAAGCCTTAGGACACGAAAAAGGCTCTATAGTTGCTATAGAACCATCTACCGGTAAAATACTTGCTATGGTTTCTTATCCTACTTTTGATAGCAATACAGTAAGTGAAAACTGGGCAGAACTTAATTCTGACGATGAAAATTCTCCCCTTTTAAATCGAGCTACACAAGGGCTTTATCCTCCAGGCTCTACATTTAAAATTATAACTGCTGCATCAGCTCTTGAAGTAAGTACAAAATATATGGACTTTAACTTTAAGTGTACTGGCGATGCTAAGTTTGGTGACAGTATACTTCATTGTTATGACGGTAAAGCTCATGGTAAAGTAGATATGACATCAGCCTTTGCTAAGAGTTGTAATGGCTACTTTGCTACTGTTGCCGAAGAAATAGGAAACGACCAGCTTATTAAAACAGCTACAGACTTTGGTTTTAATACTGATTTAAACTTCCCATTGGAATATAAAAAAGCAAGTTTTGCTCTTAAATCAGATTCTGATGTGAAGGAATTGGCTGCTACTGCTATTGGACAAGGTAAAACCCTTACCTCTCCTCTTTTTATGGCAATGGTTACTTCTGCTATAGCCAACAACGGTTCTATGATGCAACCATATATTGTAGACCATATTGAAACACCTGGTGGTAGCGTAAAAAACAGAACACTTCCTACAAAACTTTTACAGGCTTGTGATTCTTCAACAGCTCATCAGATTGCTGATATGATGTGTGAAGTTGTTCGCTCCGGTACAGCTACAAATGCTACTTTCTCCGTAAGTGGTAAAGCACAGGTTGTAGATAAGGACAGAGTTGTTTCTGATAGTGCTATTACATCTGGTGCTATTGATATTAAACAGGGTAAATACTCCGGTAAAATTACAGTAGCTGCTAAAACCGGTACTGCTGAAAATGCAAGTGGCGATGACCATGCTTGGTTTGTAGCTTTTGCCCCAGCTGAAGACCCACAGATTGCCGTTGCAGTAATATTGGAAAATGCCGGTCATGGTAGTCACGCAATACCTGATGCTAAAAAGGTTATGAAAACATATATTGAAAACCTTGAAGAATAGTTTTAGAACTATAATATATTTAATTGCATATTTGAAAAGCAAAATACCGAACTCTGAAATTTGAGTTCGGTATTTTTTAATCTTACTTATTTAATTTATCTTTTAAATCTTCTTCAACAGTAATTCTCTTAAATTCAAAATCCTGTCTATTCTTAGCCACAATAGTGGAAAGTGTAAGTCCTGTGAAAAAGCACTGTAAAGCAGCTATAACCACAAATCCACAAACAATAAGAGTTGGGAAGTTAGGCACTAAGCCTGTGCTTACATATGTTCCTACAACCGGTACAAAGAATATTAAAGCTATTACAAACAATACAAAAGCTATTGTTGTAAAAAATCTTAAAGGCTTATAATCCTTAAATAATCTTATAATAGTCTTTAATACCTTAAAGCCATCACTAAATGTATTTAACTTTGAAACACTGCCTTCAACTCTATCTCTGTAATCAACAACAACATTCTTAATAAACATATTTTTGTCTATTGCGTGTATAGTCATTTCTGTTTCAATTTCAAAGCCCTTTGAAATAACAGGGAAAGTTTTTACAAAGCCATAAGAAAAAGCTCTAAGACCTGTCATAATATCCTTTACATCGCTTTTGAAAAGTGAGTTAATACTTTTACGCACAAGAGAGTTACCAAAATTGTGGAAAGGTCTTTTATTTTCTGTAAAATATGTGGAAGAAAGTCTGTCACCAACTACCATATCCACTCCCTGTTCAAGAACCATTTTTGCCATATCCGGTGTTGGTTCTACAGGGTATGTATCATCACCGTCAGTCATAATATAACATTCGGCATCAATTTCTCTAAACATTCTTCTGATAACATTACCCTTGCCCTGCTGGTACTCATATCGTACTACAGCACCGGCTTTGCGAGCAATTTCATCTGTACCGTCAGAAGAATTGTTGTCATAAACATAAATTGTTGCTTCTGGTAAAATTCTTTTGTAGTCTTCAACTACTTTCTTTATTGTTTTACTTTCATTATAGCAAGGTATAAGCACTGCTATTTTATCCATTGTTTTTTCCTCCTAAGCCATACTATAACCAAAACTCTATAATATACTGCATATTATAGAAGAATGCTGGACAAGTAAGTGAATAAGTCTTGTATGTTGCATTGAACAATTCAGCAAAATCATTTACGAAACTCCACATAAAGCATACAGAAAGAACTGTAAGAATTAAGACATAAAATGGAGTATTATTATACTTTTCAAGAACAGCATATATAACAATAATTGCTGCTAAGAAAATCTGCCAAGTAAAGTCTGTTCTGTATCTTTCAACAATACCACCTGTGTTAAAGTCGAGCATACATACTATAAGGCTAATACCTAAAAGCATACATACTATCCAAAGAAGTTTCTTTTCTTTTAACAAATCCTTTACCTTTGTTGTCATTATTAAGAAGAATAATATTATATGGTGTATAAACATACCGCCTGTAACTTCTTCTCTGACATAGTTGCCCATAAACTGTGTGTATGTTCCCGCATAGTGAATATAAGGGAAAATAACAGAAGTTCCTGGCAACTGCAAGAAATAAGTAAACAATCCTAAAGGTATCTTTTCTATATTAAAATGCTCTGCTGTCATATCCATTACAGTAAGGTTATAATTCTGTCCAAAATCAAATACAGAACCAAAACGAGCATAATTATAGAACATCATAAATGCACCAAAGATTACAAAAGGTAACATAAATCCTACTGTTTTTCTTACACTTGTTTTAGAGAACAATGTTCTTTGCTTAAATACATAGTCCCAGAAAAGAGGAACTGAAATAAATGCCATAAGCAATAACTGTGGTCTACAGCCAGCCACTAAAGCCATCGTAATAGAACCTATTGTAAGATATTTGCCCTTTAATGTTCCCTTTTCTTTTTCAGGCAATGCCTTTATCCAAAAATACATTGTCATTATAAGGAACATCATAGCTGCCATAATCGGAACATGGTACAAGTCCATAGCTCTTGTAGCCAATATAATACCTGTAGAATTTACAAAAATTATAGAAAGCATTAAGTGTGCAAGAAAACTAATATTCTTGAACCATCGTCTATTTATTTCGTATAGCAACAAGTAACCAAATATAATTATTATACTTACTACCGCCATTATAAAATACTTGTTTGACAATTCAATGCCCATTGCCTTTAAAGGCAAGTAATACATAAGACAAGGAACAATACCAAAGTAAACATAGTATCTTCCGTTCCTGTAGGCAGTATCCCATTTGAAACTTTCTCCATTATTATTGACAGCCGTTCTTCTCATATCTGGGTCATAAGGATTATCCAACATAATAAGAGAAGCCGGAGGAGTATCATTCAAATAAAAATGACCGTCTAATATAGCCTCTGCCAGTCTATAGTATTGATAATGATGAGATGTAGTAGCCTTGTATTCAGGGTTTATAACACCCAAACATATAAAAACAAACACATTTATCACTATAGCTATTGTCATTATTATTTTTTGATTTCTGCTGTCGCCTTTAAACATTTTAGTGTAAGAGCCATTTTTCACTCTAAGCAATCTTACAAGTGAAATAACAGCAAAAAGGAAAATAATTCTGAAAACATTAAATGAAAATGGTATTTTAGCATTAAATACAATATCATTTACTATTATGTCTTTATCCTTAAAGTCAAATATCTTTAACTTTATTTTAGCACTATCGCCGTTTAAACTTAATGGAATATACTTACTCCTGTTTAAGTCTGTAGCAATTACTCTGTTAGGTGTATCAAAATAATCGCTGTTACCTTGGTCTGTAGCCGATATACCAACGCTTATTGCGTGATTATTTCTATCTTCTTTTAATACATCTGGAATATCCAGATTAATATAAACATTTTTAATATGTTTGTTTAGATTATAAGCCTCTACAAATGCTTCGCTATCAGTAACTCTATTTACGCCATTACCTTGACTTACAAGCCCAAAGGTGTTAAATTGAGTTTCATTAATAGAAAAAGGCTGATTAAACATATTTTGATAGAATCTAAAGTTAAAAACTGTAAGTTCTAAAACTACTAAAACCAACAAAATTAGCAAATTTTTGGTGGTTTTGCTTTGTTGTTTCGTATCATCGCCTTTAAAAAACGATTTTACTTTGTTTTTTGTTTCCTTCATATTTTTTCTCCCCTATGCTTAATATCTCTGTAATTTTATCACATATGGATAAGTATGTAAATGATTATACCACAAGGATTTATCCAATAATTAAGCAAAACAGTAAATAATGTAAATATATTTTGAACAAGAAAACAGCCTGCCATTTCTGTTTGACAGGCTGTTAGTATACTTAATTATTATTTATCTACTTTCTTTCTCCAACCCTCTTTATTGTCCTGTCTAGCTCTTGCTATTGCAAGGCTGTCTTCTGGAACATTCTTAGTGATTGTAGAACCAGCAGCAGTATAAGCTCTAGGGGCGATTTCAACAGGTGCTACAAGGTTAGTATTACAGCCAATGAAAGCACCGTCGCCAATCTTACAACGGTTCTTAACCTTACCGTCATAGTTTACAGTAACTGTACCACAGCCAAAGTTTACACACTTACCTACATCAGAATCACCTACATAAGTAAGGTGGCTAACCTTTGTACCGTCATCAATAGTAGAATTCTTAACTTCTACGAAGTCGCCAATTCTAACATGCTCGCCAATCTTTGAATTTGGTCTTAAATAAGCATAAGGTCCAACAGTTGTAAAGCTCTTTACCTGAGCTTCAATAAGTGTACTAGACTGAATAGTAACACAATCGTGAATATCGCAAGATGTCATTCTTGTGTTTGGTCCAATAATACAGCTCTTACCAATCTTTGTCTTACCTTCAAGCATACAACCTGGGTAAATAATTGTATCTGGAGCAATCTCAACATCTTTGCCAATGTATGTATTTTCTGGGTCAGTAATAGTAACACCATTAATCATATGATATTCATTAATTCTCTTTTTCATAATCTTCATAGCCTGAGCAAGCTGAAGTTTAGAATTAACACCTAAAAATTCGTCTGAATCCTCAGCAGTCATAACACCAACCTTACCGCTATTGTTCTTGATAATTTCAAGAGTATCTGTAAGGTAATATTCGCCCTGAGCATTATTATTAGTAAGACTTTCAAAAGCCTTGTTTAAAGCCTCTGCCTTAAAGATATAAACACCTGTGTTTACTTCCTTAACAGCCTTTTCTTCATCGTTTGCATCTTTCTGTTCAACAATCTTAGCAAAAGCATCGCCATTTCTAATAATACGACCGTAACCAGTTGGGTTATCAGCAATCATAGAAACTACTGTTGCATCATTGCCCTGACTTTCGTGAACATCGCAAATAGCCTTAATAGTTTCGCCCTTAATAAGAGGAGTATCTCCGCAAAGAACAAGGATATTACCACTCTGTATAAAATCCTTTGCCTGCATTACAGCATGACCTGTACCAAGCTGTTCTTTCTGAACTGCAAATGAAACATTGTCGTACTTATCCTTAATAACAGCCTTAACCATTGCAGACTGATGACCTACAACAACGCATACTTCAGATGCACCAGCTTCATAAGAAGCCTCTATAACATAATCAACCATTGTCTTATCAAAAACTCTATGGAGTACCTTAGGCACTTCTGATTTCATTCTTGTACCCTGACCTGCAGCGAGTACAACTACCTTTAAATTTTCCATTACAGCACCTCTGTTTCGCTTTTAAATTTACTCTATTATACTATATTTTTTTCAAAAACACAACTACCATTGCAAAAAATAAACAAAAACTAATATAGATTTAACATATTTTTTTACTTTTTCAATATATTTTCTCAAAATACTGAAAATTTTTTTGTAATTTTCCAAATATTTCAATTTTTCTTTAAAATATGTTAAATACTTGTGTGCCCAACAATGCAATTTAGAATAATAAAACAAAAAATATATTTTATTTTAAGATACCAATATCTATAAATATTAACTGACAATATTTTTCAAAATATGCGAGTTTTTTACTAAAACCAACAAAAAAGCTATGTTCACAGATTTTGTACAGATTTATTTTTCTGATGTTTACAGTTTGTTTACATTTTCTTAATGTTATATACACAATATATCTATATAATCGAAAGTAGACTAACTCAGTCTACACTACATAAAAAAGAAAAGAGGATTTATTATGAAAAAGAAATTATTATTAGGTGCAGTTGTATTATCTATGGCTATGGCTTTCACTGCTTGTGGTAGCGCTTCTTCTACTGGTAGCGAAGAAACTACTGTAGCTGCTGAAGAAGAAACTGTAGCTGAAGATGCTACTGAAGAAGAAACTGTAGGTGAAGACGAATCTGCAGCTGAAGAAGAAACTGCTGCTGCTGAAGATGCAACTACAGCTGATGACGCTGCTGACGCTGAAGCAACAACTGCTGCTGAATAATTAGTATTTTAGTATTTATCGTAAATCCAAAGAGGGGTTGCATTAGCAACTCCTTTTTCTTTGCAATTTTTACAATAATTAAATCCTAAGGATAAAGATAAAAATAACCGAAACGTAAAAGTTTCGGTTATTTTAGTTTACATTATATTTAATCTTGCTCTTAAAATACAGCCTGTCATAAAGCCATAGAAAAAGCTCAATAAAATGTTTATAAATGAAAATCTTGTACCCATAGACATAACAAGTCTTACTACTGTTTCAGACTGCTTATTTGCTATAGCTTCATTGAAAAGATGCACTACTCCAAAGGCACTGAATATAAGATACAAAAGTAAAAGAACAACTACAAAAATAGCAACAAAGCTGACTAATACCATTAAATTTTTGAAATTAGCAAATACCTGACCTATTGTCTGAGATAAATAACAAAGAGAAATAAGGTTTACTGTAGCTGTTGCCACAAAGAAGCAACTGGTAGATATTATACTACCAAAACTTATTTTAATATTATTGTTGGTACTTAAATCAGCAATAGCCTCAACCATACCCTTGAAAACATCTGTACCCACGCAAAATACAGAGAACACACCTACTGCCACAAGGGAAAGTATAAATGCCCAAATAAATGAATTTATAACCTTGCTCATAACAAGCTGGACACTTGAAACAGGGTACATATTAGTAAGCTGACCTTGTGCCGACAATATATTTTCATCAAACCATTGAGCCTGAACCATAATGGCAATAACTACAATCAATACACCAAAGGCACACAAAAAGCCTAAAGCCACATATCTAATAACAAGTCCTATAAAGAAATTAGAATTATCAAAAAGTGTCAAAAAAGCCTCGCTCCACAAAATACGCACTACAAAAGCAAGCCCTGTAATAATAAGCACATAATACCACAGCTTTTTAAACACAGCCAAAAAATCATAATATAAAAGGTTAAGCATTATTTGTAAACCTCCTTGTAAACCGAACTAACAGGCTGGAAATACTTGCTTTCAACTTCTTCTCTGGCCATAGAGAGTATAGTATCTCCTCGTCTTAAGAACAATACCTTATCGGCAACTTTATCAAAGCCACCAGGCTCTTGAGAAAGCACAACTACTGCACCCTCTTTTTTGCACTTTGCAATCATTTCTACAACTGCCTGTCTGTACTTATCATTTACATTTACAATAGGTTCATCAAATATGTAAAGACTTGTCTTTCTTGATGCAACCATAATAGTTTCCACTAGCTGTATTGCTGTTGTAGACATATTATCAAATTTTGTTCTTGGATTTATTTTAAAACTTTTTAACAATGTATAAGCTTTTCGACTCTTAAAATCCTGAAAAAATCTAGTATAAATACCCATAAGGTCGTAAACTGTATTATCGTACTTAACAAATGGTATTTCCGGCAAATAACTAATGTACTTATTAGTTCTGTTTCCTGCCTTATAACCACTTATAAGGACATAGCCACTAGAGGGAGAAAGAAGTCCACACATTATTTTAGCAAGTGTAGATTTTCCTGAAAATTCTGGAGCAAAAATAGTCACAAGCTGACCCTTATTTACTGTCAGATTAAAATTTTTAATCACATGTTCTGTGCCAAATCTTTTATTAATGCCATAGCACTTTAAGGCGGCTCTTTCTCTCTGTATTCCTGCTCTCATTGTTTTCTCTTTTCCATTTCCTACTGATGAAGTCATCTGGCTCATCTCCTTACCCCAACGACATATTGCCGTATCTTCCTATTATACAATTCTAAAGCATAACAACAAAAAAATCAAGTATTATTGTACTTTATGTAGATTTTACAGATAATACCACCAATTTAATTTTTATTCTATGTTTATATTGTATTATATAGAATAGCTTTTAATACCTCTTGCTTTTTCAACGTACTGATGTATAAGCTCACTTACCATCATAGGTTGCTTTATACTTTCCAATTTACATTCTTTATTTTCGCCGTACTTTACAACTACAGTACCAACCTTAAAAAACTTTTCTGCTGAAGATGTAGTGACAGAAATATCATTTATTTCTTTTAATGCTACTTCCTCTGTTTCTGTATTCATAGCACCTTTTTCTATAAATATTTTTTCTTCGCTAACAGCATATTTTGTAGCACCAATAGGCAAGCCTAGAACTGTCTTTTTACCTCGCCATAAATATGTAATATTAACGTTTTCCATAAATTCTACCTCGTTTCTATTCCAAATTTATACTTAGCATACACAAGAATTATATCACTTTTATAGCATAAGTCAAATATACATAATCCTTATATAGTGAAACATACATTAACTTACAAGGAGATGATTTGTTGGAAATGACCTTAGAAAACCTTTTAAAAACAGCCTTACTTCCCATAGGCAACACAATGTATATCTACGGTGGTGGTTGGAATGAAGAAGATACCGGTGCCGGCATTGAGGCTATAACTATAGGTGTTAGCCCCAAATGGGTAGAATTTGCCATAAAACAGGATAGTTCCTATAATTTTAAAGACTATAACTACAAGCAAAATAAAGACTATATACACTTAGGTTTAGACTGCTCAGGCTATATAGGTTGGCTACTCTACAACATTTTTCAGGATAAAGGCTATGTCGATTTTTCAAGAAAAATAGCAAACAATCTTGCAACAGAAAACAAAGGAAAAGTAAAAAAAGCAAAATACATTACAGAATATAAAGCCGGAGATATTATGAGTGGAGAAAATGTTTCCCACGTTTGGCTTTCATTAGGTCAATGTTTTGACGGAAGTGTTGTTATACTCCATTCTTCCCCAGCCGGTGTACATATAAGTGGTACACCTACACCAAAGGGTATTGAAAATTCTCAAGCATTAAAATTAGCAAACAAATATATGAGTAAATATTACCCTGTATGGAGCAAAAAATATCCCGTAAAACCCTTTGATTATCTGGGAAAATATAGTCAATTCAGATGGTATGACAATGTTTTGTACGACAAATATAACTTAAAAAATATGTGTGCTGATATGGTTTTGGAAAGAATTTTTGAGGGAAAATAAGGGTAGCCAACTGACTACCCTACTTTTTCCTATTCTTAAAATAAAACATCCCTAAAAAGATACCAGCTACTGTACCAACTACAAAGCCTATTATTATTGCCAAAGTCATAGCTCTACCTCCATAAATTTAGTTGTTGTAACTATTTTACTCCTAAATTCAAAGTTGTCAACTTTCACTTGTATCATTTACAAGTTTAAATTCTGTTTCGTCTGGTACTGCAATATTATCATCTACAGTAGTTGTGCTACTGGATTGAGTGGCATCAAATTTAAGTGTATTATTGCCCTCAATTTTGAAAATAAATGTGTTCTTATTATCATCTGTTTTACAAATTAAATTACCCTTATTGAACTTTATACTGCCTAAGTTTCCATAAGATGACAAGACATCAAATGTAAATGTAAAAGTTTTATCTTCCAAATCCAGTGTTAAATATGGTGTAAAAACATTTTCCTCTGAATCTACCATTTCATATGTTCCACTTGTAATACCGTATGTATTTCCATTACAGCCACTTAATATAAAAGATACAATACAAAGCAAAATCCCTGCAAAAATCGTTTTATTCACAATATCACCTCTTTCAGAGATACCATTCAGGTCGTCTTATACTTATGTATGGCACTTTGCTTCGTAATTCCTTAGCCTGTTTTAGGTCTATATCACAAACTAAAAGCTGTTCACTATCATCAGCCTTACACACTACTTCTCCCTTAGGGTCTACTACTAATGACTCTCCTGAAAAGTCCATATTGCCCTCTTTGCCAACTCTGTTACACATGGCAACAAAAACTTGATTTTCCATAGCCTGAACACGAACTTCCCATTCAAACATTTCCATAGGCTCTGACTTTGTATTTGCTGTAGGAATTATAATTAAATCTGCACCCTTTAATACACAAGTTCGTATACTTTCCGGCAAATGTCTATCATAACAAATAACAATGCCTACCTTGCCAAACTCTGTGTCAAAGACCTTAAAGCCATCATCAGAGGGAGTATAATAGTCCTGTTCATAGAAATTTTCAGCCTGTGCTATATGTACCATTTTGGCTTTATCTACAACATTTCCCTGTCTATTTATAAAAAGAGAAGTATCATATTTTTTATTTTCAATATTCATATAAACATTAGGAGATATATAAATATTGTGTTCCCTTGCCTTTTCTTTTAACTTTTGTACTTCATTAGAACTTTCATATAAACAATACTTTTCCACATTTTTATTCTGGTATTGAGGAAAAAATGGGGATAACTGAATTTCAGGGAAAAATAGTAAGTCACAATCCTTTGCTTTATCACAGAAATTAAGGGACTTATTCAGATTTTCTTCTATACTTTCAGTCATTGACATTTGAGCTAATGCTATTTTCATTTTCACACTTCCTTTTATCTGAATTATAGCACAAAAAAAGCATACTGACTATATTGCCAGTATGCTAAAAATGATTTCTATTTATTTCCGGAACAACCATTTTTGTGTTCGCCACAATGTCCCTCGTGATGACTATGGTCGTGATGCTCACAATGAACATTTTCATTGAAGTTAAGTTTGCCCTGCAATAGGTCATTTACTGCACCATCAGCATTACCGGTAACTCCACCATAGAGCTTAATTCCTGCTTCTGCCAATGCCTGTTTTGCACCGTTGCCAATGCCACCACAAATCAAAGTATCTACAGAATTTTCTTTCAAAAATCCAGCTAAAGCACCATGACCACTTCCATTAGTATCTACAATGCTTTCATTTACAACTTTATTATCTGAAACATCATAAATTTTGAACTTTTCAGTATGACCAAAGTGCTGAAATACATTTCCGTTTTCAAATGTTACTGCTATTTTCATTTTTATACCTTCTCTACTATTATTGATTAAATTTCTTTCTTATTATCTGCTCCAGGGGTTGTAACAATAACCTTTGCAGGGTTAATAATTAATGCACCCTTTGCAGTAGCTGCACCATTAAACATTTTTTCTACCATTGCCTTAAAAGTATCTACTACTGTACCCTCTGTTACATATGTAGCAGTACCCTTAATCTTATAACCTTCTAAAGTTTCACCATTGTATACAGAAATAGCGATTTTGCCACCATTTGACTGAATATTTTTTAATGTAGTTTCAAGGAAAACATCGCCTACAACAAGCTTTCCGTCTTCTGTAACATCTTTAAAGGCTACAGGTACAACATTAGGTTCATTATTACCACAAGTGGCTAAATCCCACATACTTTCTTTAAGTACCTTTTTTACATTTTCATTTAACATTACGATTACCTCCTGATTTCGTTATTTATTGTAACGTCATTATAGGTAATCTACTTAAAATAAACAATATATTAGTAATTTTATTAGCCACTAATAAATTTAATAGTTACTTTCCACAGAATTTATTAAATGTACAGCCATATCTGCATCTTTTTTATTTACAAAAAACATATACTTTAGCTTTGTGCTATTTCCTCTATTGCCTATAATAGCTGAATCAAAAGCATTTCTCTGGTTTATATATTCTGTCTTTATATTATACTTAATATTATTCTGAGTCAGTATTTCCTGTATTTTATTTCTCTTTTCACTATCAGTTACAGTAGCTACATTAACACCAAATAAATTTAACATTTTAGCCACCTTCTCTTATGCTAGATTTATTATCTCCAAGTCATTTTCCTGTGCATAATTTACAGTATAGGCTGTACCACCTGTAGGTTTATTTAAGTAACAAATACAATATCTGCTATTGTTTACAAGTCTTCTGTTTCTCAAAGTAATGCAATAAGGTGTATAGTTTTCAGAAATATATGAAATTTTATCAGCTTGTTTTGCAATAAAATTTAGCTCCAGTTTATCGGCTATTTTCCAATTTTTATTGTGGTTTTTACAAGGCAACACAAGTATAAGTTTTATGAAAGGATATTTCTTTTTTAGCTTTAAAACGGCCTTTTCTGCAATCATATCAAAGCCTAAAGCCCCACCTACTCCAAAATAAATTACACCTTTTTCTGTAATCAATTTTTCAATGATTTTAGGCAGTTTGATTTTAAGTTCCATAGCCTTTATTTTAGAAATATCCCTATGACCTGTAAAACAACAAGTCTTTTTAAGTATACTTTCATTCATATTAGCTTAATTTATGTATAAAGATACCACTTCTCAATTTAGGTTCAAACCAAGTAGACTTTGGTGGCATAACCTTGTTATCATCAGCTATATTCATAAGCTGAGTCATAGAAGTAGGGTACATAGCAAAGGCTACTGTCATTTCTCCACTATCCACTCTCTTTACAAGTTCTCCTAAACCTCTGATACCACCAACAAAGTCAATTCTCTTGTCAGTTCTAGGGTCACCAATGCCGAGAACAGGTGTTAAAAGTGAGTTTTGTAAAATACTTACATCAAGACAGCCAACTGAATCAGTAGCAATAATGCCGTCTTTAGCCTGTAATTTATACCACTTTTTGTCTAAGTACATACCAAAAGTATGTATAGTGTCCGGTTTATACTGTCCGTCAGCTTCTGTCACTGTAAAGTTTTCCTGTATCTTGTCCAAAAATTCATCTTTTGTAAGACCATTTAAATCCTTTACAAGTCTGTTGTAGTCCATAATATGGAGCTGGTCAGCAGGGAAAAGTACAGAAAGGTAGTAGTTAAATTCTGCATTTTTATCATACTCGCCCTCTCCTCTACGTTTCAAGCCAACCTTAACAGCAGAAGCATTTCTGTGATGACCGTCAGCAATATAAAGTGAAGGAACATTTTTAAACTGTTCTACAAGGTCATTAATTACATTATCCTCGTCTATAAGCCAAACCTTGTGTTCCACTTTATCCTCAGAAGTAAAGTCATAAATTGGAGCTTTTTCTGTTTCCTTTGATATAATCTGGTCAATAGTTTTCTGATTTTTGTATGTAAGGAAAATAGGACCTGTATTGGCATTACAATAGTCAACGTGATTAATTCTATCCTGTTCCTTATCAGCTCTTGTAAATTCGTGTTTTTTAATAGTATTGTTCAAGTATTCATCAATAGATGTACAAACTACAAGACCAATCTGTTCTCTGCCATTCATAGTAAGGCTATAGATATAAAAAACCGGCTTACTATCCTGTATAAGAACTTTATCCTCTATCATTTTGTTAAGATTAGATGCAGCCTTTTCGTAAACCTCTTTAGAGTAAATATCCACATTTTCAGGTAAATCTATTTCTGCTCTATCAACGTGAAGAAAAGAGTAAGGGTCATTCTTTACCATTTCTCTAGCTTCTTTTGAAGTCATAACGTCATAAGGCAAAGCTGCTACCTTAGAACAAAGTTCAGGAGTTGGTCTAAAACCTTTGAAAGGTCTGATTGTTGCCATAAAAAACACCTCTTTCTTGTTGTGGGAGTTTCCCAAATTTTTAATTTATCCACAATATCATAAATAATCTGTGTGGAAATGTTGTATATGTCTTAATTATATACAAAAATATACTAGAGTACAAGTATTAACAAAATTTTTTGTGCCTTGACATATCAAGCCATCGGATTTATATTTCAGACTCATTAAAAAATTCATTTAAAAAGCCGTCAGAAATTAATCTAACGGCTTAAAAAATTATATATTTATTTTATTATGCTAAAACTCTAACAGCAATAATGCCTTCAACAGCCTTTGCAGATGCTACAATACTATCATCAGCATTGTCTACATCAAGGATTGTGTAAGCATAATCGCCCTTTGCATTGTTTGTCATATGTTCAATATTGATACCCTTTTCGCCAAAGAAAGCAGTAATCTGAGCAAGGATATTAGGAGTATTCTTATGAAGAACACAAACTCTTGCCTTACCGGCAATTCTAGGAGCTGAACAGTTAGGGTAGTTTACAGAATTTACGATGTTACCATCTTCAAGGTAAGCCATAATTTCCTTAGCTGCCATAGTTGCGCAGTTATCTTCTGCTTCTGGAGTAGATGCACCAAGGTGAGGTAATGTAATAATACCGTCAACACCTACAGTTTCTTCGTTAGGGAAGTCACAAACATAGCAACTTACCTTACCACTTTCAAGAGCAGTCTTAACATCAGCAACGTTTACAAGTTCGTTTCTTGCAAAGTTAAGAAGTCTTACACCGTCCTTGCACTTAGCAAGTGATTCAGCATTAATCATATTCTTAGTTTCTGGAGTAGCTGGAACATGAACTGTAATATAGTCAGCAACAGCATAAATATCATCAAGGTTAGAAGTGAACTTAACAGCGTTGTCAAGAGCAAGAGCGTTCTTGATTGAGAAGTATGGGTCATAACCAATAACATTCATACCAAGAGCAACTGCTGCATTAGCAACAAGTACACCGATAGCACCAAGACCAACGATACCAAGAGTCTTGCCCTTGATTTCTGGACCTGCAAAGTTAGACTTGCCTTTTTCTACCTGCTTAGCAATATCTTCTGTACCCTGTAAAGACTGTGCCCAAGTATAACTTGCCATAATCTTTCTGCTTGAAAGTAAAAGACCAGTTAATACAAGTTCCTTTACAGCATTTGCATTAGCACCAGGAGTGTTGAAAACAACAATACCCTTTTCAGCACACTTGTCTAAAGGAATGTTATTTACACCAGCACCACAACGTGCAACAGCCTTTAATGATTCTGGAAGTTCCATATCGTGCATTTTGAAACTTCTTAAAAGAATACCGTCTGGATTTGCTTCGTTATCAGAAACTGTATAGTTATCAGAAAGCTGACCTAAGCCAACCTTAGAAATTTTATTAAGTGTTAAAATCTTAAACATTATATTATATCCTCCAAAATATTTTCAAAACAAATTAACTTTGTTAATTTGTGGTTTGCTTTGCAAACCATCGGATTTATCTTTCCGATTCACTATTCAGAACAAATTACAAAGTAATTTGTGGCTTGACAAGCAAGCCATCGGGTCTATCTTCCCGATTTATTATTAAAAATAGGCAGGAGAAAATAGAAACCCTCCTGCCATCCATTAGCTTATGTAAAGCATTTTTGTTAATTACTTATTGTCGTGTTCAAACTTCTTCATAAATTCAACGAGAGTCTTAACACCTTCAATAGGCATAGCATTGTAAATACTAGCTCTCATACCACCAACTGTTCTATGACCCTTGAGGTTTACAAGACCAGCCGCAGTAGCTTCCTTAACGAACTTAGCATTTAATTCATCGCTATCAGTAACGAAAGGAACATTCATAAGTGATCTATCCTTAGGAACAACTGTACCTCTGAACATCATTGAGTTATCAAGGAAGTCGTAAAGGATACCAGCCTTTTCTTCGTTAATCTTCTGGATTGCAGCAACGCCACCCATTTCCTTAACCCAGTCAAATACAAGACCTGCAACATAGATTGCAAAGCAAGGTGGAGTGTTGTAAAGAGAGTCCTTGTCAGCATGTGTCTTATAGTTAAGCATTGTTGGACAAATATCCATAGCATGACCAAGTAAATCTTCTCTAATAATAGCAATAGTAACACCAGCTGGACCAACGTTCTTCTGAGCACCTGCAAAGCAAAGACCAAACTTAGTGATGTCGATTTCTTCAGACATAATCATACTAGAAAGGTCAGCTACAAGAGGAACATCACCTGTTTCAGGAAGTTCAGTCCATCTAGTACCGTAAATAGTATTGTTGTAGCAAATGTAGAAATAATCTGCATTTGGGTTAAATGTAGCTTTATCTAAAGTTGGGATATAATTATATGTCTTATCTTCGGAGGAGGCTACAAGGTTTACCTTACCATATCTCTGTGCTTCCTGCATAGCCTTCTTAGACCATTGACCTGTGTTAACAAGGTCACATTCGCCCTTCTGGAAAAGGTTAAGTGGAACCATAGCAAACTGAGTAGAACCACCACCCTGTAAAAACAATACTTTGTAATTATCAGGAATGTGCATAAGTTCTCTTAAAGTTGCTTCAGCAGCCTTAATAATGTCGTCAAACCACTTGGAACGGTGACTCATCTCCATTACGGACATACCAGAACCGCCATAGTTTAACATTTCTTTTTGTACTTTTTCTAATACAGGCAATGGTAACATTGATGGGCCTGCAGAAAAATTGTAAACTCTTTCCATTATCTTTCCTCCTAAAAAAATTATAGTAATTTAATTATAATACATTAATCTTATGAAGTCAAGTGCTGTAGCACAGGACAACTTTTTTGTTTAAAATAGCAGAAAACCCCACAAATATGGAGTTTTCTGCTATAATTATCTACTTAAATTATATTAAATAAATGTAAATTTTATTCTGCACTTTCAAGTGCCTTGTCTAAAATTTCCATGGCAGTATCAATATCAGCCTTAGAAACAATAAGAGATGGCACAAAACGAATAATAAACTGACCTGCACCTACTAAAAGTAAGCCTAAATCAATAGCCTTTGCTACTACAGGGCCGGCAGGTTTATTAAGTTCAATACCCTGCATAAGACCCATACCTCTTACGTCTTTTACTAAATCCTTGTGCTTCTGAGCAACCTTTTCAAGCTGTTCTCTTAAGTATGCACCCTGTTCCTTTACATTGTCCAATAAACCACCTAAAAGCTCATCAACAACTACATTACCGGCAGCTGTTGCAAGTGGGTTACCACCAAATGTAGATGCGTGGTCACCAGGAGCAAAAGCCTTTGCTACATTTTCCTTAGCCATCATAAGACCACAAGGAACACCACCGGCAATACCCTTTGCTGTAGACATAACATCAGGAATAACACCAAAGCTCTGGTAAGCAAAAAGTGTACCAAGTCTACCTACACCACACTGAACTTCATCAAACATAAGAAGCATATCCTTTTCATCACAGATTGCTCTTAATTCCTTTAAGAAGTCAACATTAGCAGGAATAATACCACCTTCACCCTGAACAGGTTCAAGTAAAATAGCTATTGTCTTGTCTGTAATAGCAGCCTTTACTGAGTCAATATCATTAAAATCAGCATACTTAATGTTTGGAAGCATATCTCCAAGACCTTCATGGTAGTGGTCCTGACCAGTAGCTGTTACAGCACCAAAAGTTCTACCATGGAAAGACCTGTTCATTGTAATAATTTCCTGTCTGCCAGTTGGAGCACCGTACTTTCTAGCTAACTTTAATGCTGATTCAATAGATTCAGCACCAGAGTTACAGAAGAATACCTTGTCAAGACTGCCGTTTTCAACTAATTTCTGAGCAAGGTCACACTGTGGCTTTGTATAATAAAGGTTAGAAATGTGAATAAGCTTTGATGCCTGTTCAGAAATAGCCTTTACTAACTTAGGATGGTTATGACCTAAAGAATTTACAGCAATACCAGCTACAAAATCAAGATACTTTTTACCATTTTCATCATATACATACATTCCCTCGCCTTTTTCAAAAGTAAGTGGAAATCTACTGTAAGTTTTCATTACATACTTTTCGCCTAAATCAGCTGTTTTCATAATGTATTTCCTCCAATTTATATCTATCACTTTTATTTCTCTATTAATGTACCAATACCCTTGTTAGTGAATATTTCAAGAATAAGACAATGTGCAATTCTACCGTCTAATATATGTACATTTTTAACACCGGCATTTACACCTGCTAAACAGCACTGTACCTTTGGAATCATACCACCGGCTATTGTGCCGTCAGCAATAAGTTCGTTTATTTCTGCTGTGTTAGTAGTAGAAATAACACTGTTAGGGTCATTTACATCTCTCATTACACCTGCTACATCTGTAATAAATACTAACTTTTCAGCATTTAAAGCACCTGCAACGGCAACGGCTGCATAGTCAGCATTTACATTGTAACTATTACCTTCTTCATCTACACCAACTGTAGAAATAACAGGTACAAAATCATTGTCAAGAAGTGTATTAATAAGTGTAGTATCTACTTCTGTTACTTCACCTACAAGACCTAAGTCCAAGCCATTTGGTGTAGCCTTTTTAACCTTCATAAAGCCGGAATCCTTACCACAAACACCTACAGCATTGATACCCTGTAAGCAAAGCTCTGTTACAAGACTCTTATTAACCTTACCAACTAATACTTCCTGAACAACTTCCATTGTTTCTTCATCAGTAACTCTTAAACCGTCCTTAAACTGTGGCTCGATACCCACTCTTTCAAGTGCTTTATTAATATCCTTGCCACCACCGTGAACTACTACCGGCTTGAAACCTACAAACTTCATAAGGGCAATATCCTTAATGATTGTAGACTTTATTTCTTCATTTACAAGGGCAGCACCACCGTACTTTATAACAACTGTAATGCCGGAAAATTTCTTAATATATGGCAATGCTTCTGTTAATATCTCTGCCTTGTTTATAATGCTTTTCATAAAATTTCCTCCAAAATTGTGAACTTATACCATTTTGTCACTCTCTTATGAACGGTAGTCACCATTTATCTTTACATAATCATAAGTAAGGTCACAACCCCAAGCTGTTGCTTCGCCGTTACCCTCTTTGAGCTTCATATCAATATAAATCTTATGTTCTGCTAAAATCTTAGATGCTTTTTCTTCGTCAAATACAATAGGTACACCTTCATTCATAAGGTTGATTGTACCTGCATCACTTCTGAAATCAATAGTAACAGCCATAGGGTCAAAATCAGCACCACTGTAACCCATAGCACATAAAGCTCTACCCCAGTTAGCATCTTCACCAAAAAGTGCAGCCTTTAAAAGTGTAGAAGATACGACACTTAAAGCAATTTTTCTTGCATCTTCAACATTCTTAGCACCCTTTACATTTGCTTCCATAAGCTTTGTAGCACCTTCGCCATCATCAGCACAAGAAATAGCAAGTCTCTTTGTAATGAACATAAGTGCTTCAGCAAACTTAGCATAATCTTCGTTTTCGCTGTCAATAACAGTATTTTCAGCCATACCATTTGCAAGGGCAAGAACTGTATCGTTTGTAGACATATCACCGTCAACACAAATCATATTAAATGAGTCTGCAACAGCGTCCTTTAAAGCCTTATCAAGCATAGGCTTAGCAATAGCACAATCAGTAGTAATAAAGCAAAGCATTGTTGCCATATTAGGGTTAATCATACCAGAACCCTTAGCCATACCACCAATAGTAACTTCCTTGCCACCTACTTCAATAGTAACTGCCACTTTCTTTGGATATGTATCAGTAGTCATAATAGCCTCTGCTGCCATATCACCACATTCTTTTGTATCGCCTATTGTAGGGAATACCTTGTCTACACCGGCAAGCATTTTATCCATAGGGAGGTTTACACCAATAACACCTGTTGAACAAACTAAAACATTTTCAGCATTTACGCCAATAAGGCTACCAAGTTTGCCGGCTGTAGCCTTAGCATCATCAATACCCTGCTGACCAGTACAAGCATTGGCATTACCACTATTTACTACTACACCGGAAACCGGATTTTTAACAACTTCCATATCCCATAAAACTGGAGCTGCCTTTACAACATTTGTTGTGAAACAACCTGCTGCTACACAAGGCTTTTCACTAACAATAATAGCCATATCTTTTTTTACTTTTTTAATACCTACAGCCTGACCGCCGGCTTTAAATCCCATAGGTGCTGTAACATTAGCATTAATTTCCTTCATATACAATAACCTCCTATTTTATGCTGGGAAAATAGGCACATAGTCAATGCCTGTTGTTTCCTCAATACCCATAATAATATTCATATTCTGAACAGCCTGTCCTGCTGCACCCTTGAATAAGTTATCCAATGCACCAATAACAATAACTCTGTTTGTTCTTTCGTCTACTGTAAAGCCAATATCTACAAAGTTAGAACCCTTAACCCACTTAGTTTCTGGGAATACACCCTCCTTAGTAAGTCTGATAAAGTGTTCATTACCGTAATGCTTTTCATAAGCCTTTCTAATATCCTCATAAGTGTATTTCTTGTTAAGTGTTGCATAACAAGTAGCAAGAATACCTCTGTCCATAGGAATAAGGTGAGGAGTAAAGTTAAGAACTATATCCTGACCGGCAGCAATAGAAAGCTGTTCTTCAATTTCCGGAGTATGTCTGTGGCTTGCTACCTTGTAAGCCTTTACAGACTCATTTAATTCACAGTAGTGATTGCCAAGAGAAAGACCTCTACCAGCACCTGTAGCACCAGACTTAGCATCTATTATAATAGAAGAAAGGTCAATCATACCCTCTTTTACAAGTGGGTAAAGAGAAAGAATAGAACAGCTTGTATAGCAACCTGGATTAGCTACAATTCTCTTACCCTTTATTTTATCTCTGTTGATTTCGCAAAGACCATAAACAGCCTCCGGTAAAATGTCCTTAGAATAGTGAGTAGTATACCATTTTTCGTATACATCAACGTCCTGTATTCTAAAGTCAGCACCTAAATCAATAATCTTAGTCTTACTTAATATATCTGCATTAATTTTTTTACTTGCAACGCCATGAGGAAGTGCAAGAAAAATAACATCGCATTTTTCAGCCATTTCTTCAATATGTTCTTCTTCACACACATAGTCCAAATGTGAGTAATTAGAATAAACTTCCTTGTAATCCTGACCTGCGTAGGACTGGCTTGTCATTGTTACTAATTCAGCCTTTGGATGCTGAGTAATAAGTCTTACAAGTTCACTGCCTGCGTATCCTGTTGCACCGATTATACCAACCTTAATCATAAATAACCTCCAAAGCATCTGCATATTTTATTCAATATATTTTTTAAAAATATACACTATATCTAATCAGAATATAGTATATACCTTATTTTGCTAAAAGTACAGTATAAAAATTATTTCATAATTATACATCTGACCTGAATATTATGCAAGTGTTTTTTGTATTATTTTTAATTTTTTTAGATTTTTCTATATTTTTTTAAATTTTCCCCTTGCATATTTTATGTATATATTGTATAATGACATCAATAAAAATATAAATTATTTTTTAGGAGGATTTGAAAATGAAAATTGTACTTGCTTATTCAGGCGGTCTTGATACATCAGTTATTATTCCTTGGTTAAAGGAAAATTACGGCAACCCAGAAATTATTGCAGCTTGTGTAAACGTAGGTCTTACAGAACACGAAACTGCTGGTCTTGAAGAAAAGGCTTTAAAGCAGGGTGCTTCTAAGTTATATTGCGAAAATGTTTGTGACGAACTTATCACAGACTACATTTTCCCAATGGTAAAGGCTGACTGTGTTTACGAAGATAAGTATCTTTTAGGTACATCTATTGCTAGACCTCTTATTGCTAAGAAGTTAGTTGAAATCGCTGAAAAGGAAGGCGCTGACGCTATTTGTCACGGTGCTACCGGTAAGGGTAACGACCAGATTCGTTTCGAACTTACTATTAAGGCTCTTGCTCCTCACCTTCAGATTATTGCTGCTTGGAGAGATGACAAGTGGACTCTTCAGTCAAGAGAAGACGAAATTCAGTACCTTATCGACAGAGGTCTTGAAGTTCCTATGAAGAAGGAAGATTCTTACTCAAGAGACTCTAACATTTGGCACATTAGCCACGAAGGTCTTGACCTTGAAGACCCAGCTAACGAACCTAAGTTTGATTCACTCTTAAAGTTAGGTGTATCTCCTGAACAGGCTCCTGACAAGCCTACATATGTTTCTATTACATTTGAAAAGGGTGTTCCTGTTGCTATTGACGGCAAGAAGACTTCTCCAGTTGAATTACTTGAATACCTTAACAAAATCGGTGGCGAAAACGGTGTTGGTATCACTGACCTTGTAGAAAACAGAGTTGTTGGTATGAAGTCAAGAGGTGTATACGAAACTCCAGGTGGTTCTATCCTTTACAGAGCTCACAGAGACCTTGAATACCTTTGCCTTGACAGAGCAACTACAGCTTTCAGCGAAGTAGTTCGTTCTAAGTATGCTGACCTTATTTACAGAGGCGAATGGTTCACTCCATTAAGAGAAGCTATTGCTGCTTATGTTGATTCTACTCAGGAATATGTTACTGGTACTGCTAAGTTAAAGCTTTACAAGGGTAACATCATCAGTGCCGGTGTTGAATCTGAATACAGCCTTTACAATGCTGAAATCGCATCTTTCACAACTGGCGAACTTTACAGCCACAAGGATGCTGAAGGCTTCATCAACCTTATGGGTCTTCCATTAAAGGTTAGAGCTATGATGATGGCTAATAAGAAGAATAAGTAATTATTGCCAATTAATTAATATTCCTATATAATAATAGTGGGCGAAGTTCTCGCCCACTATTTTCTAGTTAAAAAGACTTTTAAAATACACATTACTTAAAAGAAAGGACTTCACTATGAGCGAAAAGAAACTCTGGGGTGGCAGATTTACAAAATCCACTGATAGCTTTACAGACCATTTTCACAGCTCAATATCTTTTGACAGCAGAATGTACAAAGAAGATATTTTAGGTAGCTGTGCTCACGCAGCAATGCTCGGCAAACAGAATATTATTCCAAAGGAAGATTCTGACCTTATTATAAAGACATTAAAAGAAATTTTAGCAGATATTGAGGCTGGCAAAGTTACTTTTGATGAAAAAGCCGAAGATATTCATATGAATGTTGAAACTATACTTATTAGCCGTATTGGCGATGTAGGTAAAAGACTTCACACTGGTAGAAGCAGAAATGACCAGGTTGCTCTTGACATCAGAATGTACCTCAAGGAACAGATTGTTGATATTAAAGCACTTGTTAAGGAACTTATTACTGTACTTAACAATATTGCTGAAAGAAATATCAATACTGTTATGCCTGGCTACACTCATTTACAGAATGCACAGCCTGTTACACTTGCTCACCACGTTTTAGCTTATGTTGAAATGTTTAAAAGAGATTATGACAGACTTTCTGATACATACAAGAGAACAAATGTTATGCCTTTAGGTTCTGGTGCTCTTGCTGCTACAACTTACCCATTAGACAGAGAATTTGTTAAGGAACAGCTTGGTTTCGATGCTATTACTCTTGATTCTATGGACGGTGTAAGTGATAGAGATTTTGTTATTGAACTTTTAAGTGCTTTCTCAATGATTATGATGCACTTATCTCGTTTCTGCGAAGAAATCATTATTTGGAATTCTCAGCAGTACAAGTTCGTTGAAATGGACGATGCTTATTCTACTGGTTCTTCAATTATGCCACAGAAGAAAAACCCAGATATGGCAGAGCTTATAAGAGGTAAGACAGGTAGAGTTTATGGTCACCTTATGGCTATGCTTACTGTAATGAAGGGTATCCCTCTTGCTTACAATAAGGATATGCAGGAAGATAAGGAAGGTGTATTTGATGCAGTAGATACACTTAAGATGTGTCTTCCAGTATTTACAAGAATGGTAGATACTATGACTATAAACAAGGACAATATGCGTAATGCAGCTAGAAAGGGCTTTATGAATGCTACTGACGCAGCCGATTGGCTTGTAAAACAGGGTGTACCTTTCAGAGATGCTCACGCTATTATTGGTCAGCTTGTACTCTACTCTATTAACAACAATAAGAACCTTGATGACCTTACACTTGACGAATACAAGGCTGTAAGTGACGTATTTACAGAAGATATTTATAAGGCTATTGACCTTGATACTTGTGTTAATACAAGAACTGTTCCTGGTGGTCCATCAGAAGCATATATCAAGAGCCTTATTGAATTAAATAAAAAGTGTATTGAAAATTTAAAATAACATTTTTGAAAGCAGTAGGTGGTAATTCATCTACTGCTTTTTATATTGAGCTTGATGTGTCAAGTCACAAATTAAGGTCATAATTTATTTTGGATACAATTATTTATTAATTTTTTTAATTTTGGTCATAAGGGACAATTATGGGACAATAGATGTGATATATTCTAATCATAGAACAGAGAAGTTATATTTAGCTATTGTGAAAGGATGTTTTTTATGGGATTTTGGGACGATAAAGTGGATAATCCAATAGACAGAATGTTTGACTTTGACAGAGATGGCGAGCTTAATTCAACAGAAAAAGCCATGGAACTGGATTTTTTAAGTGGTGGCAACTCATCTAATATTTCTATAAACGGTGATGATTTATACCAAGACCTGTCTTTTACCGGTATTACCAAAGATGAATTTGAGTTAATGGACGATGATGAAAAACGAGAGGCTTTGGAAGATGCCGGCATTGATGTAGACGATTACGATGACTTTGATTCTGATGATTTCAGCTCAGATGATTTTGGTTCTGATGACTTTGGCTCAGATGATTTCGACTTTTAAATAACAAAAATGGAATGTGTTTACTTTGCACATTCCATTTTTATTTAGTCCAAATACTTTTCATCTACAGCATCTAAATCAAAACTATAGTAATTTTTTCTGCCTATTTTATTTTTTATAAGCATATCATCGTATTCTTTTAGCACCTGTGTAACCTTATATTTAGAGGTTTCTGTAAATTCTACAAGGCTAGATACATCTATACCAGCCTCTCCAAAAAGGGTTTCTTGAAAAATGACATAAATTATATTTTGTTTCTGTTTATCTTTTTTCTCCATAACCTCAATAACTTTGCTATATCTATTTATAATATTTATTCTCTCAATAACAGAATTATTTAAGCTTTCCAATTCCTTTGATAAAATATCCAAAAATGAAATTATAAAAGGTGTTAAATCCCCTTTATTCTTCTTTTCATTTACTGTTTTAAATCCCTTATAATACTGTGATATATTTTCCTTTATTGCATAGGAAAGTCCAAAACCTGTTAGTGTATTTAATTCCTTTGACAAAAGATAACTGCTTATAAATCGGCTTGTTCTGCCATTACCGTCATAAAAGGGGTGAATATATCCAAATAAATAATGGAATATTGCTATTCTTAAAATAGGTATAATATCCTTATCATTTAAAATATTTAATGCCTGTGTCATCATTAAATTTATTTTTTCCTCTGGTATTACACCCTTGTGTATTACCTTTTTAAATGGAGAAAGTACATCTACCCCCTCTTTTCTAAAATAAACTCCGTCAGGCAAATTTAATTTATCATCTTCACTAATTTCTTCCCACAAAAGGTCATTATATATATTTCTTACATCATTACAGGTAATTATGTCAATATTTTCTTCACTACACAATTTTAGATATTTGTTTACCAAACCTGTAAGTCTTTTATTCTTATCTTCTACATTTTCAAGAATTTCATTTATATCTTTTCTTGTACTTACAACGCCCTCTATTTCATTTGTAAGGACAATTTCATCAATAAGGCATTTTTTTATATATTGCTGTAATGCTATTCCGGGAATTTCCGAAGTCAATTTATCTAACTTTTGATTTAACACCATTACATTATAAAGTTTGTTTACTACTTCCTCTGTAAGTATATAAAAACATTGATTTTCTTCTATACTAATATTAAGTCTTTTAGATGCTACACTATTAAATCTGTCATTATATTCCTGTTCATATTCTTTCTTGCTTTTATAATACAATGATGATAGAAGTTCATAGTTCAAAAAATCACCTCTTTATTTTCGAAAAGTCACAATTTCACACACTATATATACATATATAACCTATTAAAGTTCGAAAAAGCCTATTTTCACACTTTAAGTTATAGATATTATACCCTAAAAATCAAATTTGTCAATAAAAAAAGTATCGCCCAACAACCGTCAAGCGATACTCTAAAATCCAATATATTAGTATGCCTTACCCCAGTAAACCATAGTCTTAGCTGGCTTACCACAGCAAACGCACTTATCATCAATATGTTCCTGTTCAAAAGGCATACATCTTGATGTAGCACCTGTCATTTCCTTAATCTTGTTTTCACATTCTTCATCGCCACACCACATAGCCTTTACAAAACCAGGAGTTTCCTTAACTGTCTTTGCAAATTCGTCCATATTGTGAGCAGTATAAGTATGAGAATCTCTGTGCTTTCTTGCTCTTTCAAGCATATCGTGCTGAATAGTATCTAAAAGCTTAGTAACTTCTTCAGCAATATTATCAAGGCTTACAGTAATCTTTTCGCCTGTATCACGTCTAGCAAGAACAGCCTGATTATTTTCAATATCTCTAGGTCCTAATTCTACTCTTACCGGAATACCTCTCATTTCGTATTCGCTAAACTTCCAACCTGGAGATTTTTCGCTATCGTCAAGAATAACTCTTGAAACCTTAGAAAGCTGTTCCTTAACTTCGTTAGCCTTTTCAAGAACGCCTTCCTTCTTCTGCATAATAGGTACAATAACTACCTGATTTGGAGCAATTCTAGGTGGAAGAACAAGACCACTATCATCACCATGTACCATAATTACAGCACCGATAATTCTAGTAGACATACCCCAAGAAGTCTGGTGAACATACTGGAGCTTGTTTTCCTTATCTGTATACTGAACACCAAAAGCATGAGCAAATCCATCGCCAAAGTTATGGCTAGTACCAGACTGTAAAGCTTTACCATCGTGCATAAGAGCTTCAATAGTATAAGTAGAATGAGCACCTGCAAACTTTTCTTTATCTGTCTTCTTACCCTTAATCATAGGGATAGCAAGAACGTTTTCACAGAAATCAGCATATACGTTAAGCATCTGAATTGTTCTTTCTTCTGCTTCTTCAGCTGTTGCGTGAGCAGTATGACCTTCCTGCCATAAGAATTCCATAGAACGAAGGAAAGGTCTAGTAGTCTTTTCCCAACGAACTACTGAACACCACTGATTGTAGAGCTTTGGTAAATCTCTGTAAGACTGAACAATATTTGCATATAAATCACAGAAAAGAGTTTCTGATGTAGGTCTTACACAAAGTCTTTCTGGAAGTTTTTCTAAGCCACCATGAGTAACCCAAGCTACTTCCGGAGCAAAACCTTCAACATGGTCCTTTTCCTTCTGTAAAAGGCTTTCCGGAATAAATAAAGGCATATACACATTCTCAACGCCAGTTGCCTTAAATCTAGCATCAAGTTCTTTCTGAATATTTTCCCATATAGCGTAGCCATTAGGTCTTAAAATCATACAGCCACGAACACTTGAATAATCAATAAGTTCGGCTTTCTTTACAACATCAGTATACCACTGAGCGAAATCCTCATTCATAGAGGTAATCGCTGTAACAAGTTTTTCTTTAGCCATTTCGATTTCTCCTTAAATAATAATACTTTAATTTTAATACCAAGTGGAAATTTTGTCAAGTTTTTTGAGTATGCCCAAGGGGAATCGAACCCCTAATTCACGGGTCGGAGCCATGCGTTTTATCCGTTAGACTATGGGCACAAAACACAAGAAATTAAGCTAGTAAAAATGCCTAATTTCTTGCGATAATTTACGCCTTCTTCTCTTTTCCTATTGTGGCATTTACAATATAAATACCTAAACTTACAAGCAAAAGTGAAATAAGACTTCTGATATTGAAAATATCCTCTCCTAAAAGAACACCTGAGAGTATAACACCGAAAACCGGATTTAAAAAGCAATAAATTGAAATTTTACCTACCGGATTGTACTTTAAAAGTGCTGCCCATACAGTAAAGGCCACTGATGACAAAAGTGACAAATAAACCATTATAAATACAGCACTTACATCTGGAGCTTTGATATGTCCACCAAAGGCAAGACCTATTATCATAATAATTATACCACCAATACCAAGCTGATAACCTGTTACCATAACCGATTCAGACTTTGCTGTAACCTTTTTTGTAATTACAGAACCTAAAGCAAAGCAAAAGGCTGCAATAAGTATAAATCCGTCGCCCTGAAATTTGAATGAAAAGTCCATACCATGTTCAAAACAACAAAGCGCAACACCACCAAAGCCCAGTATACAACCTACTATCTTTTTAACTGTCAATTTATCATTTGTAAAAGCAAAGTGAGCCAATATTACAGCAAAGAAATTGCCTATAGAATTAAGTATTGAACCCTTCACCCCTGAAAGATATGTAAGTGATAAATAAAAGAATATGTATTCGAAAACTGTCTGTACAGCAGAAAGTCCTAATATTCCACCCCATTCGTCTTTTTTAGGTATTACAATTTTCTTCTTTACTATGCAATCGTAAATCACAACTATAAGTCCGGCAAAAAAGAAACGAATACCGGCGAAAAGCAATTTTGACGCTACATCATTTCCCTCTATCTGATAAGCCTCATAGCCTATTTTTATTACCGGAATTGCACTTCCCCAAAGGGCAGTTGAAACAATAGCCAATAAAAGTATATTAAGTGGCTTTGTAAAAAAATTCTTATTCATTTGTTACTCCTTAAAATTTTAAATCTTTATATGCTGTTAAGCCATACATTGACTCAGCTGATTTTATGGCATTTTCTATTGCCATAGACATTACCCTTGCTGAAAGTGTGCCAACTGTGTTTAAATCAGCCTCAACCTCTCCTACGCTAAGGGCATAAATGCTGTCGCCATCTGCCATTGTATGTACTGGATTTATAGAACGAGCATAACCATTATGTGTCATAGATGCTATTTTATTAAGCTTTGTCTTGTCAAATTTGCCATTTGTTATTATAGCACCTATTGTGGTATTTGTGTTAAACTGTTTTTTAGGCTGTATAGATTTATACATTTCTTCCTCTGTACTTGAAAATCCGGTTTTATCTTCGTTTAAAAGTCCTGCAATTCTCTTTCCATTGGTGTCAAACACATCGCCAAAGGCATTAAGTACAACAACTGCACCTACTTTTAATTCTCCTATTTTAACACAGGCAATACCTAGTCCAGACTTCATACACCTTTCAGCACCTAATATTTTGCCTACTGTTGCACCAGTTCCTCCACCTACACAACCTGACTGTGGGTTGTTTAACTCTGCATTTTCACAAGCCTTTATTGCCATAGCCTTGTCAGGTCTTGTAAACACATCTCCTACAGGCAAGTCAAAAATACAGCTTTGACAAACCAATGGAACTTTTGTAACCCCAACATCGAAGCCTATATTTTTCTTTTCCAGATATTCCATTACACCACCGGCAGCATCAAGTCCAAAGGCTGAACCACCACTTAACACAACAGAATGAATAATCTCTGCGTCTGCTACAGGATTTAAAAGGGGAGTTTCTCGTGATGCCGGTCCACCACCTCTTATATCTACACCAGCTCTTGCTCCATTTGGACAAAGAATTACCGTAATACCTGTTCCCCCATTGTAATCCTGAGCATTTCCGATTTTTACACCTTCTATTTCATTTATGTTTATGTTTTCCACAAGTACACCCTCTTTTTATAACATATGTGTATAAGTTCTCAAAATCAAAAACTATTTAAGATATTTTATCACATTTCGACTTTTTATACAACTTGCAAAGAGGTGTATACTATGTTATACTTAGGATGAATAGGAGGGATTTTAAATGGAAATTTTTAAAACTGTTATTGAAAATACCAATACCCCACAGATACAGGAATTATTAAAATCATTAGACAATACAAAAGATGTACTTCTTACTAGCGAAAACACAGAAAACCCTGAGATTGTAGATGTTCAGTTCATTAAACCAATTAATCAAATTGAAACTTTAGGAAACATTCCTTCTTCACTTATTTCTGAAATTAAGGACAAGTGTGGAGACGATGTAACATTTGAAATATCTGATTATGAAGTTACATATGACAATGGTGTTTATGGTCTTGAAGTTGACATTGTTGTTGACAACAGACACGCCGAAGTACCAAAGAGCAAGAACTTACCATTGCCTATACTTATTCTTGTTGGTGTATTAACAGGTTTATTAACAATAATATTAGTTATTATTAAATTATTCAAAAAAAGTAAAAAGCATTAATATTCAGAACAAATTAACTTTGTTAATTTGTGACTTAACAAGTTAAGTCATCGGATTTATCTTTCCGATTCACTATTCAGAACAAATTAACTTTGTTAATTTGTGGCTTGACAAGCAAGCCATCGGATTTATCTTTCCGATTCACTATTCAGAACAAATTAACTTTGTTAATTTGTGGCTTGACAAGCAAGCCATCG
>UQYD01000016.1 GCA_900545305.1 uncultured Eubacterium sp. | reverse complement strand
CCCTCCTTTAGATTGGTGATAATCTTAGGGTACTATATTTGTTGGAGTTTTATTATTGTAAAATTTAACTAGCACAACGGATTAATGTAAGTAAAAAATATTAAATACAAGCACTATTTACACAAAAAAATTATATTATATATTAAAAGTGATTAGGGAGGGAAGACATGAACAGGAACAATCACGAAGATAATACCAATAAAGCTAGACATAATATACATGAATATGCACAAAAGAATAGTGAAAAGTATGTAAAAAAAATTGATGAAATGAGAAGTTCTAAAGATAGAATGATATTTAAGAATAGTGGAAAATATTTATGGTCGTTGATTGTTTTAGGAATAAATTGGATGGTTTATAAAAAGGTACTTATTGTATTATTAACAGCAATAATATTAGTTGGAGCACTAGTATGGTCACCACCAATAGGTCTTATACTTTGTTTACTTACTCCTGTATTTTTAGGAATGCATGGTAAATATTTTTACTTTAATGTTAAAGATAAGTATGAAAACATTGAAAATGGTGAAAAGCAAAGATTGTTAATCCCTTCATCTTTATTAATTATGTGGATATTAATTATATTTGTATTTATACTTTTAATAATTTCATTTATAGAAAAATTAATTTAAATATTTAAAATAATAGGGCATTTTATAGCCCTTTATTTTTTAGTTAAGTATATTTAAGAAAATACTACAGCTACTGAGATACTTAAAAAATAAAAACATAGGATTAAAAAAATATGTTGAATTAAAAGTAGACTATTATTGTTTAAATATTAAAAAAATGGTGTATATAATAAATAACAAAAGATTTAGACAACTAGTAGGAGGATTAATTATGATAAAAGTATGTTCAATGTGTTCAGGAATGAGTATAGAAGATTTAAAAGCTGCATTACTAGGGAGAGAAATAGAGGATACTTGTATAGGTGAATGTGGATCTGAATTTACAGCTTATGTTGTAAGAAACGGCGAAATGAAGGAATTTACTCTTAAGATGGGTGAATTAACTGACGATGAAAGAGAAATTATTCTTGCTGGTTGTCTTATTAACTACAACAGAAACAAGAATAAATAATATAGGTATAAATAAAAAAGCAGAGGAATTTAAAATCCTCTGCTTTTTGCTATGTTAGAATTTTATTTTTGCCATTTGTGAAATATATTCGGCTGTATTTTCTGTGCCGAAAAGGGAAGTGTTAATTGATAAATCGTAATGCTTTGCAAGTCCCCATTCTCTACCAGTTACAAGGCGACAATGTTCGTGTCTTTCCTTATTTACTCTGTTTATTTTCTTATCAGCATCAGCTTCTGTAATGTTATCACGAGTTGCTACACGTTTAATTCTATCATCTTTATTTGCATGTAAAAATACGTTAAAAGCTGAATCCTTAAGTATGAAGTTTGAAAGTCTACCTACAATTACACAAGAACTCTTGCTTGCAATTTCTTTTATAATTTCCTGCTCAGTTTTGAAAATACTCTTTATACTGTCTTCGTCTTTTGAAGAATATAAATCAGCTTGACTATAAACATTGAATAATAAGTTTCTTGTTATTTTCTGGTCATTCATTTCAATATAGTCCTGAGATTTTCCAGATTTTTGTGCTGTAAGGGAAAGGACCTCAGTATCGTAGTAATCAATGCCAAGTTTTTGTGCTACAAGTTTACCAATTTCTCTACCACCACTACCGTATTCTCTGGCTATAGTAATAACAATATTTCCATTGTTGGAAAAAGTCTGTTCTTCGCTTTCTTCTGGTTTTCCAAGAAGAAGTTCTGTAAGTGCTACAAGTTTTCTGATGAAAAATCTAGCTATAATACCAACAATAAGTGCTGCAATAATTGTACCAATACCAACACCATTTAATTTATTGAAAATAATGAAAGCTGAAACACCGGCGATAATTGTCATAGAGGCATCAAAACAAACTTTTGTAGTACCAAAGTCAGTTTTAAATCTTACAGTTACAGCTTTTACAAAGGCTTCGCCAGGGAGCATAACAACATCGGCTATAACCTCAGCATACACGCCGAAACCAAGTATTATACAACCAAGAATAAGTGCTACACCTCTGTAGGCATAATTTTCAGGATTAAGCCAGCTTAAAAGAAACATTGAAAAGTCTATAAAATAACCAAATACTATTGAAACAGGTATCTGTAAAAGACTTTCCTTTTTGAACTTTTTACCAAGTATTAATATCTGTAAGGCAATTAAGAAAAGGCTGAAGAATATTGTGTATTCGCCAAGGGTTGGCTTAGTCGCTAAACTTAAAACGTAGGGAATACTGGAAATAGGGGAAGTACCCAAATTTGCCTTTGTTACAAAACTAACACCAAATGAACTAAAAAATAAACCTATAAAAAATATTATGTATCTCTTTAATTTTTCTCTTTTTGACATATTAATTCTCCTATATAATTTTAATAAATCCGATGGCTTGACGTGTCAAGCTACAAATTAAATATAGAAAAATCATATAGGAACAAATTCAAAATAGAAAATTTCGGAACGTTTTATATTTCGAAAAAGCATAATGACCTCCTTTATGTGAAATCAATTTATTATAATACAAAAAAACTAAAATTTCCATATTTGTTCTAAAATTTTAAAAGCCTTTTCTATGTTGACAGTATCTATACCACTGTATCCTAAAATTACAGTGGGCTTTCCCTTATGAACACCTTCGTGGAAAAATTGAGACATACCTGTTAATAAAATCCCATTTTCTCTGGCTTTATCCACAAGTTCCTTTTCTGTCATACCGTTATTAACTTCAAGGAGTATATGAAGTCCTGTTTTTTCACCTTTTATAGTTATAAATTCTTTTAAAGAGCAGTTGTTAATAGAATTTATAATTGTATCTAGCCTTTGCTTGTATATAAGACGCATTTTATTAATGTATCGCTCAAAATTTCCCTTTGCCATAAACTTAGAAAGAGTGTATTGCTCAAAACTAGATACAGTATTGGAATAAAAACTAAAATCATTTTGATATTTTTCAGCTAAATTTTCAGGCAAAACCATATAACTAATTCTGAGGGAAGGGGCAATATTTTTTGCAAAAGTATTCAAGTAAATTACCTTACCACCTTTATCTAAAGACTGTAATGCTGGTATAGGTCTACCAGTGTATCTGAATTCACTGTCATAATCGTCCTCTATTATGTAGCTATCTGTGTTATATGCCCAGTTTAATATTTCATTTCGCTTTTTTACTGGAGTAACGATACCTAACGGGAAATGATGAGAGGGCGTAATGTGGAGTACATTGGCTTTTGAATTTATAAGTTCATTCATATTGATACCGTCATCATTTAAAGGTATATATTTTGGTTCAATGCCGTTTGCCTCCATAATTTTAGCTATTTTATGATAGCCGGGATTTTCTACTGCATAAATTCTGTTTTTGCCTAGTAGCTGTAATATTATGTTTATTAGATATTCACTTCCTGCACCAACAATAATTTGGTCTGCACTGACAGAAATATTTCTATAGGCTTTTAGATAAATGGCAATTTCTCGGCGTAAAGTATACAAACCTTTCGGATTGCCTTTTTCAAGTAATTTTTTATCCTGGTCACGAAGAACTTCCCTCATTAAACCAGCCCAAGTCGAAAAGGGGAAACTGTTAATATCAGCTGAATTTGTTCTAAATTCATAAGGTAAAGTTTTTTCCGGTATTACAGGTTGAAATTCATTATGAACAGGAGCTTTAATAGGAGAGGTATTGTCTATATCTGTAACATAAAATCCCTTTTGAGGTTTGGAGTAAATATAACCCTCTGTAATCAGCTGTTCATAAGCATTTTCAATGGTAATAACACTTATTTTAAGGTGCTGAGATAACTTCCTTTTTGAAGGCAATTTTTCTTCAGCTTTTAATTCTCCGTTGTTAATAGAATTTTGTATATATTCGTAAAGTTGTTGATAAAGAGGAACTTTACTTTTTGGGTCTAAGTTACAGGTAAACATACATAATTCTCCTTTTTTAGTAAATACAATTAAAAACTGACCTTATTAAAAAGTTAAAAACTGGATATTTATTTAATATCAGATTTATGTATAATTATAACCATATTTCAAATAAAAATCAATTTATTTTCGGAGGTTATTGTATTATGTCAAGATATAAATTAAATTGCGAATTAGCTCAGATGTTAAAGGGTGGCGTAATTATGGACGTTACTACACCTGAACAGGCAAAGATTGCTGAAGAAGCCGGTGCTTGTGCTGTTATGGCACTTGAAAGAATTCCTGCTGATATTAGAGCAGCCGGTGGTGTATCAAGAATGAGCGACCCTAAGATGATTAAGGGTATTCAGGAAGCTGTTTCTATTCCTGTAATGGCAAAGGTTAGAATTGGTCACTTTGCAGAAGCTCAGATTTTACAGGCTATTGAAATTGACTACATTGATGAAAGTGAAGTTCTTTCTCCAGCAGACAATGTTTACCACATTGACAAGACTAAGTTTGATGTTCCTTTCGTTTGTGGTGCAAAGGATTTAGGCGAAGCTTTAAGAAGAATTGCTGAAGGTGCATCAATGATTAGAACAAAGGGCGAACCTGGTACAGGCGATATTGTACAGGCTGTAACTCATATGAGAAAGATGAACAGCGAAATTCGCAGAATTGGTTCTCTTAGCGAAGACGAACTCTACAACAACGCAAAGGAATTAGGTGTTCCTTATGACTTATTAAAGTATGTTCACGATAACAAGAGACTTCCTGTTGTAAACTTTGCAGCCGGTGGTGTAGCAACTCCTGCCGATGCAGCTCTTATGATGCAGCTTGGTGCAGAAGGTGTATTCGTTGGTTCTGGTATCTTCAAGTCTGGTAACCCAGCAAAGAGAGCAGCTGCTATTGTAAAGGCTGTTACAAACTACAATGATGCTAAGTTACTTGCTGAACTTTCAGAAGATTTAGGCGAAGCAATGGTTGGTATTAACGAAGATGAAATCGAACTTTTAATGGCAGAAAGAGGCAAATAATATGAAAAAAGTTGGAGTATTGGCAGTTCAAGGTGCTTTTATTGAACACGAAAATATACTTAACAAAATAGGTGTTGAAACTTTTGAAATCCGTCAAAAGAAAGATTTGGAGAGAGATTTTGACGGTCTTATTATCCCAGGTGGCGAAAGTACAGTTATTGGTAAATTGGCAAGAGAACTTGATATGCAAGATACACTTGTTAAGAAAATTAATGACGGTATGCCTGTATTTGGTACTTGTGCCGGTCTTTTGGTTTTAGCTAAAAAGATTGAAAATGACGACAGAGTACATTTTGCTACAATGGATATTGTTGCAAAGAGAAATGCCTATGGTAGACAGCTTGGTTCATTCTCTACAGAAGAAAAATTTGGTGATACTACAATTCCAATGAGATTTATTAGAGCACCTTATATTGAAAAGGCCGGAGATGGCGTTGAGATTTTATCTATTGTTGATGGTAAGATTGTTGCTGCAAGACAGGGTAATCAGCTTGTAAGTGCATTCCACCCAGAGTTAACAGACTCTACAGAAGTACATAAGTATTTTGCAGAAATGCTTTAAAATTAAATTATAAATAATATAAACATAGAAAAAGCTGGTGCTCATTTGAACACCAGCTTTTTTGCAGTGAATCGGAAAGATAAATCCGATGTCTTGCTTGTCAAGAAACAGATTAACAAAGTTAATTTGTTCTAACACTAAGGAAGAAAAATTATAAAAACTCAAGAGAGTATTTATTACATTAATGAATGATAAAGTGCAATAATATCTTCAAGACTTGCGTCTTTTGGATTACCAGGAGCACAAGCATCAGCTACAGCAGATTCAGCAAGGAACTGAACATCTTCTTCTTTTACAATGTCCTTTAAGTCAGCAGGAATACCTACATCAATAGAAAGCTGTCTAACAGCATCTACAGCTGCTTTTCTGTATTCTTCCTGAGTCATATTTTCAGTACCTTCTACACCCATAGCTTTTGCAATGTATTTATACTTATCACCAGTAGCATCAGCATTGTAAGCCATTACTGTAGGAAGTAAAATAGCATTTGCTACACCATGAGGAGTATCGTAAACAGCACCTAAAGCATGGGCCATAGAGTGAACAATACCGAGACCTACATTAGAGAAGCCCATACCGGCGATGTACTGACCTAATGCCATACCTTCTCTACCTTCTGGAGTATTTTCAACAGCACCTCTTAAATTCTTTGAAATAATTTCAATAGCTTTAAGATGGAACATATCTGTCATTTCCCAAGCACCCTTAGTGATATAACCTTCAATAGCATGAGTGAGGGCATCCATACCAGTAGATGCTGTAAGACCCTTAGGCATTGAGCTCATCATATCTGGGTCAACAATAGCAACAACAGGAATATCGTGAGTATCTACGCAAACAAATTTACGTTTCTTTTCAACATCTGTAATAACGTAGTTGATTGTAACTTCAGCAGCTGTACCGGCAGTAGTAGGAACTGCAATAATAGGTACACAAGGCTTTTTAGTAGGTGCAACACCTTCAAGACTTCTAACGTCTTCAAATTCTGGGTTATTGATAATAATACCTATTGCCTTTGATGTATCCATTGAAGAACCGCCACCAATAGCAATTATGTAGTCAGCACCACTTTCCTTAAATGCTTTAACACCTGTCTGAACGTTTTCAATAGTAGGGTTAGGCTTAATATTAGAATAAATTTCATAAGCAAAACCTGCATTATCTAATACATCAGTAACCTTTTTAGTAACACCAAACTTAATTAAGTCAGGGTCTGAACATACAAAGGCTTTTTTAAATCCTCTTGTCTTTACTTCTGTTGCAATATCCTGTATTGCACCTTTACCGTGATATGATGTTTCGTTTAAAACTATTCTATTTGACATATAAAAACTCCCTTCGAGCAAAATTAGTTGTGGAAAATACATAAATAATATTTCTTAACTTTAAATTTATTATACCACTTTCACAACAAAAATCAATATGTTAATTTATTAACAATATATTAAGATTTTGGGGATTTGTGACATTTTAACAAAAATCATAATTATGATTGAATAAATATTTCAAATATGATATTATAAAAATATAAATATTTAGTTAAAGAGAGGGAGGGTTATTATGTTAAAGAAAGTTATAGGGGTTATTCTTGCTACAAGTATGTTATTATCTTCTAATGTGTTGGCAGAAGAATTTTCAACAAAACCACTGGTATCTACAAATGAGGATTATACATTGGCATTAAAAAGTGACGGAACAGTATGGGCTTGGGGAGAAAATAAGTACGGTTCATTGGGAATTGGTACATCACAGGACAGCCTTTATCCAGTACAGACAAAAGGTCTAAAAGATGTAGTCTGTGTCAACGCAAAGGGCGATTACGCTATGGCAGTAGATAGCGAGGGCTATGTTTGGTATTGGGGCAAGGAAAGGTCAGAGACAGCCGATGAATTTATAAAATTAAGTGCTGATGATACTACACCTAAGAGAATAAATGCCATTAACAATGTTAAGGAAGTAGACAGTAGTGGTACTTATGCTTTGGCATTGAAAAAAGACGGAACAGTATGGAAATTTGATAACAGAACTCCGGATTTAGTACAGAAAGTTGACGGACTTTGTGATATTGAACAGATACAAATGGGAAAAGTGTATGGCGATAGCAATAAATATTTTGCCATGGCATTAGATAAAGACGGCAATGTGTGGGGTTGGGGTAATAATAAGGACTATTGCCTTGGTACAACAGAAGATGGTACTGATTTACAGCCAGAAGAAAATGATTATTTGAAAAATATAACTAAAATAAGCGTAGGTGAAGTACATAGCCTTGCATTAGACAAAGATGGAAATGTATGGACTTGGGGCAATAATGATTACAGCCGACTTGGCAGAAAAACAGTTCCAGATTGGAAACCTACAAAGTTAAATGATTTAAAAAATATTACTGATATAGTAGCTGGTGGTAAACACTCTTTTGCTTTAAGTAATAGTGGCCAGTTATATGGCTGGGGAGATAGTACAGACGGTCAGCTTGGTAGTAGTAATGTTCCGGTATATTCAACAAGAGATAAAAGTGGAATGGTATATCAAGGCGAAAAACGAGCAGAAACACCTATGTACATAAGTTTAGTAGGTAAAAATGCTTGTATAGATGCAGGTACAAGGCTTTCAGCAGTAGTTACTAATGACGGTGGAGTTTTAACTTGTGGTTTTAATTACAAAAATAATAAATTAGGTAGACCAGCATCAAAAATTGAAAGCTCTTTTGGAAATGTTATAAATAGTGATAGAAGTAAATTTACTGTAGGCACATATGTGCCAAATACGGAAGTAAAAAAGACTACAGCTACAGTTGAAAAGAAGTAGAAGGGGAGATTATTATGTTAAAGAAAATTTTAGGGGCTATTTTAGCAACAAGTATGCTTTTTTCAACAAATGTGTTTGCAAAAGAATTTTCAACACAGCCAATGATTTCGTCAGGTAGCACTTGGAATTTGGCGTTAAAAAGTGACGGAACTGTATGGGCTTGGGGATTAAATGAATATGGTGTAATAGCAAATGGCACAGTTAAGTATGCCCAATTTCCAACACAGATAAAAGGATTAAAAGACATAGTACAAGTAAATGCTAAAAGTGATTTTGGTATGGCACTTGATAATACTGGAAAGGTGTGGGTTTGGGGAAAAGAATATAATAACGAAGAAGAAACTGATAAAAGCCATAAAATGGACAACAGTAATGCAATATTTACATCAAAAGATGCAACACCTAAGGTAATTAGCGATATTAGTGATGTAAAGGAAATTGATGGTTATAGGAATACTGCTATTGCTGTTAAAAAAGACGGAACCGTATGGTATTGGGAGAACAGTAAAATAAATATTGGAAATAAAAACACAGTAGCTCCTAAGCAGGTTCAAGGACTTTCAGATGTAAAGAGCATTGCTATGGGAGAAACTTATAATAACAATGATAGTTATTATGCTATTGCATTAAAAAATGATGGAACAGTATGGGACTGGGGAGATAGTAAAAATGGTTATATTCAGAGAGTAAATAAAAATAAAGAAAGTGAACCTCAACAGATTTTATATTTAAAAGATGTTACAAAAATAGATGCAGGCGAAGATGTTTTGCTTGCTCTTGATAAAGAAGGTGCTGTTTGGTCTTGGGGTGACAAGGAAAATGGAAAACTTGGTAGAGATAAAGCACCTCTTTTAATGCCACAGAAAATAGATGGTTTAAATAAAATTGTAGATATTAAAGTTGGGTATGACCATTCTCTTGCTTTAAGTAGTGATGGAAAAGTATATGGTTGGGGTGATAATACAGAAGGAGAATTAGGTAAAGATGGTATGACAGGAAGAATTGAAAAGTCAAAAACTGGTAATAGTAGTGAAATTCGATTTTTCGCAGAAACACCTATAGAAGTACCTAATGTTGCTAATTCAGTTGGTATTGAAGCAGGACATAATTTCTCAATGTTTATTACTAAAGACGGTAGTGTTTTGTCTTGTGGAGAGAATGACTATAATCAGTTAGCAAGAAGAAAAGAAACTACTAAAAATGTAGTAGGCAAGGTCAAGAACAGCGATAAGACAGAATTTAATATTGGAATATCTAAATGATATTCAGGATAAATTAATACAGTTAATTTGTGTCTTGAAATGCAAGGCGTCAGATTTACATTTCTGATTCATTATAAACAAGACCTGTGGAATTTTTTCCACAGGTCTTTTGTGTTAATCAAGTATTTTAGCTATTTCAGGAAAAGCTTGTAAACTTCTTTTTAGTATGTCCTGAGTATAGGCTATGAATATTCCGTAGTTTGTAATAGGAACATTTTGCTCCTTAGCAACGGCAATTCTATGTTTCATTTCTTTTTCGTTTAATGTACAGCCACCACAATGTATTACGGCCTTGTATTTGCTTAAATCTCTAGGAAATTCTGTTCCACTAGAAAATTCATAGTTGATTTTTTTGCCACTATGTTCTTTAAGCCATCTAGGGATTTTAACTGTTCCTATATCGTCACATTGTCTATGGTGTGAACAACCCTCTGAAATAAGTACATAATCTCCGTCTTTGAGGCTATCTATAGCTTTTACAGCTTTTATCTGCTCAGATAAATCTCCCTTATATCTTGCGAAAAGTATTGAAAATGAAGTAAGGAGAATATCTTCCGGTACATCATTTTTTACCTTGCCAAAAGCCTGAGAGTCTGTAACTACAATTTTTGGTTTTTTGCCAAGAGCTTTCAATGTTTGAGGAAGTTCAGTATCTCTTGTGACAACTGAAATTGCACCAGCCTCAAGCACATCTCTAATTGTCTGCTGTTGAGGGAGAATAAGTCGACCCTTTGGTGCTGCTGAGTCAATAGGTACTACAAGAACCACAATATCCTCTGGGTCAAGTAAATCGCCTATTATTTTAAGTGTCATATTTTCATTGGGAACAAGTTTAGAAATTCTTTCTTTTAATTCCCAAATATTTTCCTTAGTTTCAGCACTTACCCATATAGAATTTTCAATGTCATATCTGTTACAAACTTCATCAGATTTATTTAATATAATAAGATAAGGAAGTTTTCTCTTTTTTATTTCTTCTATTAAATCCTTATCACATTGAGTAAGACCTACATTACCGTCAACTACTAAAAGGGCAATATCAGTTTTATTAAGTACCTGATAGCTCTTTTCAACTCTCATTTTACCTAATTCGCCCTCATCATCAATACCAGGGGTGTCAATAATCATAACTGGACCTAAAGGCAAAAGCTCCATAGCTTTTTGTACTGGGTCAGTTGTTGTTCCTTTTACTTTAGAAACTACAGCAAGATTTTGTGAAGTTATAGCATTTATAATACTAGACTTACCGGCGTTTCTTTTACCAAAAATGCCAATGTGTATTCTGTCAGATTTAGGAGTATCATTTAAACCCATAGGAACACCTACTAAAATCTAAAATCTCTTTGACCGTCAGCTATTTCTTTAAGTCTTTCAATAACAATGCCTCTTACCTTTTCGTTGGGAATATGCTCAAGTTCTTTTGCAATAACTTTTTCGCCGGCAATCTTTGTATCTTCAGCTGCATAGTCCATAAGGTATTCCTTTAATGTCATAAGTGCATTTGGTAAGCAACAGTTGTGAATTTGTTCGTTTTTGCAAAGACTCATAAAACGGTCGCCAGTTCTGCCTTCTCTGTAACAAGCAGTACAGAAACTAGGTATAAAGCCTAAATCCATAAGCCAATGAACAACTTCATCAAGACTTCTCTTGTCTTCTACATCAAACTGTTCAGATGTTAAGTCGTCAGGTTCTTCTGGCTCAACATAGCCACCTACGCTTGTTCTTGAACCACCACTAATCTGTGATACACCAAGCTGAAGAACTTTTTCACGACAGGCTTTACTTTCTCTAGTAGAAATAATCATACCAGTATATGGTACAGCAACTCTTATACAGGCAACAATTTTTGCAAAAATATTATCATCAATACCATCAGAAAATGCGTCTGGGTCAATATCGTCAGCTCGTCTAATTCTAGGAACAGAAATAGTATGAGGACCAACGCCATGAACCGCCTCTAAATGTTCTGCGTGCATTAAAAGACCTGCAAATTCATATCTGTATTTTTCAAGACCGAAAAGTACACCACAGCCTACGTCATCAATACCACCTTCCATAGCTCTATCCATAGCCTCTGTGTGGTAAGAATAGTTGTGCTTAGGACCAGTAGGGTGAAGTTTTTCGTAACTTTCCTTGTGGTATGTTTCTTGGAAAAGTATGTATGTACCAATTCCAGCATCTTTTAATTTTCTGTAGTTTTCAACAGTAGTTGCTGCAATATTTACATTTACACGTCTTATAGCACCGTTTTTGTGCTTAATAGAGTAAATAGTTTTGATACAGTCTAAAATATAATCAATAGGGTTGTTTACAGGGTCTTCGCCGGCTTCAATAGCAAGTCTTTTGTGTCCCATATCCTGTAAAGCAATAACTTCTCTCTTTACTTCTTCTTGAGTAAGTTTCTTTCTTGCAATATGCTTGTTTTTAGCGTGGTAAGGGCAGTATACACAGCCGTTTACACAGTAGTTTGAGAGATAAAGAGGGGCAAACATAACAATTCTGTTGCCATAAAAATCATCTTTTATTTTCTTTGCAAGGGCAAAAACTTCCTCATTTTTTTCTGGAATTTCACAGGCAAGAAGAACAGATGCTTCTCTATGAGTAAGACCTTTCTTTAATTTAGCTTTTTCAATAATAGAGTCAATAAGCTCTACATTATTTTTGTTTGCATCTGCAAAAGCAAGGGTTTCCTGTATTTCCTCATGAGAAATAAATTCTTCTGCTTTAAGTGATTTTGGGTTGTACATAGTTTTCTCCTTTCTTTCAGGTCAGAATACTCTTTCCTGTCAGACAAAATTTTATTCGTTGTAAATTGTTTTAGTGCTTACACCGTCAAGCTGTCCTAATTTGCCTGCTAAGGCACTTACGATGTCATTAGGAGCATCAACAGCAACACTAATTATAGAAATGTTTTTCTTGCGATAAGGTATACCCATTCTGCCGATGATGTGTTCACTATAAGAGTGAAGAAGTTTGTTTATACTTTCTACAGAATCAGGGTTACTAACGATAATTCCAATCAATGCTACTCGTGTATCCATAACAGCACCTCCTAAAAAATATTTGTTTATACCTATTATAGTATTAGTCAAAAAAAATGTAAAGAATAAAAATTATTATTTTTAAATATGCAAAGAAAACTGTATTTCTTATAAAAGCCTGATTTATGGTATAATTATACACAAATAGGGGTAATTATTTGTGCAAAAAGTCTAAAAGAGTATACAATAGTAAAAACGACTTGTAAAAAATACATAATTATGGTATTATTGAGGTTAAAGTGAGAGCTTTATAAACAAAAAACAATGTGTTTATTAATTTTAGGAGGAAAATTTATGAAGAAACAAGTAAAGAAATTCATAAGTGCCGTCCTTGCCTCTACAATGGCTGTAACAGGCGTTGCTGTAACAAATTTTGCAGTTACTCCAGTTTCAGTTTTAGCAGCAAGCAATATTGCTGTTTACGAAAGTAGTGGCTGGATGGAAAGTTGTTACGTAGAATGGATTGGGGGAGATTCAAGCTACACTGGTTACAACGTTTATGTAAAGAGTGCAAGCGATTCTGACTGGACAAAACTTGATGACCAGCTTATCAGAAAGTACCCAGACCGTTGGAGAGCTGATGCAGTAGGTCTTGCAGCAGGTACATATAATATGAAGGTTGTTCCGGTTTCTGCTGGTACAGAAGTAACAGCTGATGCTATTACTACTTCAGATTTAACAGTAACTAACTATGACCGTTCAGGTGCAGCATTCTCAACTAAGTCTACTTACAAGGGTGCTGGTGCTTACAACGCAGACGGTACATTAAAGGCTGGTGCTAAGGTTATTTATGTTACACCAGAAAACGCAAAAACTGTAAAAGCAAGTATTATGCAGGATAAGGCAGAACAGGAATTTACAGGTCTTCAGGCTATCGTAAATGCTTTACAGAAGGGTAAGGAAACTGCTCCTGTAGATATTCGTATTGTTGGTATGATTAAGGCTGATGATATGGATAGTTTTGCAAGTAAGGCAGAAGGTTTACAGATTAAGGGTAAGAATGCTTATTCAAATCTTAACCTTACAATAGAAGGTATTGGCGAAGATGCTGGTATCCATGGTTTCGGTATGCTTATTAGAAATGCCGGTAATGTAGAATTAAGAAACTTTGCAGTTATGGCTTGTCTTGATGACTCTGTATCTCTTGATACTTCTAACTGTAATGTATGGGTTCATAATATGGACTTATTCTATGGCCAGACTGGTGGCGATGCTGACCAGGCAAAGGGTGACGGTACTGTAGATGTTAAGGGTAAGTCAACTTTTGTTACAGTTTCTTACAACCACTTCTTTGATAGTGGTAAGTCTTCTCTTTGTGGTATGAAGGGCGAAACAACTGATTGCCAGATTACATATCATCACAACTGGTTCGACCACTCTGATTCAAGACACCCAAGAATTAGAACAATGTCTGTACATATTTACAACAACTACTTTGATGGTAATGCAAAGTATGGTGTAGGTACAACAATGGGTTCTTCAGCATTCGTTGAAGCAAACTACTTCAGAAATTGTAAATATCCAATGTTAAGCTCTAAGCAGGGTACTGATGCAACAGGCGATGGTACATTCTCAGGCGAAACTGGTGGTATGATTAAGGCATACAACAACCACATTGAAGGTGCTAAGGCTTATTTAACTCAGAATAATCCTAACGCAACAACTGGTTATGATGCTTACGAAGTAACTGAAAGAAGTGCACAGGTTCCTTCTTCAGAAGTTACTAAGGCTGGTGGCACAAGCTACAACAACTTTGATACTGATACTTCTAAGTTTGATTTAGGTGTAGACACAGCAAACATTGATGCTCCAGAAGATGTTCCAGCTAAGGTTATGGCTCAGGCTGGTCGTGTAAATGGTGGCGACTTCAAGTGGACATTTAACAATGCTACAGAAGATACAAACTATGCTGTAATTAGCGAACTCAAGTCAGCAGTTGTAAATTACAAGTCTTCAATCGTTTCATTTGGTGGTAATTCAGACGGTACTGTTGTTACAACTGGTGCAACAACTACTACTGAATCAACAACAGAAACTACAACTTCTAGTGTAAATCCTACAGAAACTACTACAGAAGCTCAGATTGAAATTTCTACAGTTGATTTAACTGCAAAAGACGGTTTCTCTCCAAGTACAGCTAGTCCTGCTGCCGGTTCAATTAGTGTTGAATATCAGTCAGCTACAGATGACTACTTATTAAAGGATACTTCTGATGTAGCAGCTGCTACATGGACTAACTCTTTCGAACCTATTACTTCTGGTAAGGTTATCGTAAAGGGTTATGCAACTCCTGTAATTGCAAAGGCTGCTGGTAAGTGGGCATTTGTTCAGGTTAAGGGTACAAATAAGGCTGGCGATTCAGCTGATATTGCTGACTTAGCATCTGATTCAAAGAAGTATATTGCACTTCGTACAGGTGCTTCAGAATATACTTCAACAAGCGACACTATTGCATCAACAAAGTACAACTATGAATTTGTATTTGACCTTGATGCACAGACAGTAACTCTTACAGTAAATGGTAAGACTTTAACTCATAGCATTGATGCACAGGCTATTAGCTCTGTAGTTGGTATTACAGCTAATAGTGCAGTAGATAGAAACCTTATTATGTCTAAGCCTACAGTAGGTGTTCCAACTGGTGGTACAACTCCAACAGAAACAACTACAGCTAAGACAACAGATGCAACAACAGAAACTACAACAGCAGTTGTAACAGATGCAACAACAGAAACAACTACAGCTAAGGTAACAGAAGCAACAACAGAAGCAACAACTACAACTCCAGTTGTACCATCAGAACCTCACAAGGGTGGTGGCGATATTAACGAACATCAGCTTCCAGCTATCGTTGATGGTACTGATACTTCAAATACAAAGGTAATATTTGACAATGCTGTTTCTGGTAAGGTTACAGTAACAGTAAACTTTGATGCTTCTACAACAGAAGGTACAGGTGCTTTACTTAACCTTGTTCGTAAAGATGAATCAACAGGCACAGTTGCATATAAGGACACAGGTATTGGCCTTAGAGTAACTGCAAAGGACGGTTCAGTAATCTTTGATTTTGGTGATTCAACTGGTGCCAGTGCAGGTAAGTTCGTTGCAGGTAGCAACACAGTAGTATTTACTGTAGATACAGCAACAGGCGAAGCTACTTGTACTCTTAACGGTGGTACAACAGTTACAAAGACTGTAACAGGTGTTGATAATATCGCTGGTATTAAGGTAAACAAGAAGAAGGGTAGAACTCTTACAGTAAATAGTATTCCATATTCAGTTGAAGGTGGAGAAACTACTACTGAAACAACTACAGAGACTACTACTGTTACTACAACAGAAACTACTACAGAAACAACAACTGTAACAGAAACTAGTTCAGAAACTACTACAGAAGCTCCTACTCCAGACCCAAGCAAGCCAGTTAAGGGTGATGCTGATAACAATGGTAAGGTAGAAGCTGATGATGCAGCCGCAGTATTACAGAAGGTTCTTACTGGTGCAAAGGTTGCTCTTGAAGATGTAGCTACAAATGCTTTTGAATTACTTGACGCAGACAATGACGGTCAGTTGACAGCAAAGGATGCAGCTTACATTTTACAGAAAGCATTAGATTCAACATTCACAATGCCAAACGAAAAATAATATAAACTGATTATTTTACAGACCTCAAATTAATTTTTGAGGTCTGTTTTTTTAATTTGAGTGAACCGAAAGATAAATCGGACACACGAAGTGTGGCTTTCAACGAAGTTGAAAGTTCTGACCAGTGAATCGGAAAGAAATCCGATGGCTTGTTACAAGCCACAAGTCACATTTTGCAAGGCAAAATGTTCTGACCAGTGAATGAATCAAAAAGAAAAATCATATGTTTTGGCATATAAATTTACGTAAATGAGAAAATCCTATTAATATACTATGAAAAGTATTGTTGTTGATTATCTTTCTCAAAAATAGTGATTGACAAAGGATAAATGCTATGGTATTATAAACACAAGTTAGCAAAAGCTAACTATATTTTTAAAGTATATGTTAGCGTAAGCTAACTTTTAATTGACATATGGATTAGCCGAGACTAACTCAAGGAGGTATTTTAATGAGTGTGGTTATAGTAGGCGGAAACGACAAGATGATTCGCCAATACGAAGATTTATGTAAAAATTATAAATGCAAGGCAAAGGTATTCACTCAGCCTAGTAGTAATTTAAGAGAAAAAATAGGTAGACCAGATTTAATGATTTTATTTACAAACACTGTATGTCACAAGATGATTGTGACAGCTACTCAGACTGCTGGTAAAAATAATATCGAAATTGCTCGTTCACATAGTTCTAGTGCAACAGCATTAAAGAAGATTTTAAGCCAGTACTGTGGTTGCTAATTAATTTACTAAATACATAGAATACAGCGAATAAAAATACATTGTTTTTTACCTTCATTCTATCATACAAATAAACATCAAATATGATTGCTGTATAAAATAGCGAAAATTATCTAAAATAAAATTTGTGTTTAGTAAAGAGTGTAATTTACAGAAAGGAGATTTAATATATGCAAGAAGCTTTAATACATTTTGCTGCACCTACCCTTGGAGGAATTAAAAGTGGAAATATTTTTACTTTTAAAGGCAATAATATAGATAAGCAAATAGAGGAAAACAATAAAATGTTTAACCCTATGGGTGTTTATATTGAATCTCTTGCCTGTAATTCAAATGGGGCATTAATTTATGTGTATAGACCTAAATTTCTTGAAAGGGATTTTTCTGACGGCAGAGTTGCCGAATTTATGAGTCAATATGGTTACAATACAGAGGATAGCAAAAAGGCTGTTGAAAGATTAAAAGAGAGAATAAGACAGTTAGAGGATTTTCCTCATGAAATAGGTTTATTTCTTAGTTATCCTATTGAGGATGTATTGGGATTTATTGAAAATCGTGGTAAAAATTATATTTTAAACGGGTATTGGAAGGTTTATGGAAATGAAGAAGAAGCTAGAAAAAGTTTCTTCAAATATAGAAAATGTACTGACATTTATCATAAACTTTTTATGGGAGGAACACCCATTGAAAAGCTCGTCAGAGCAGCAGCTTATTAATAAGGTTGTTTTAATTTAAGGAGGACAATTATGAAAGTAGCAATTATTTACGCATCAACAACAGGTAACACACAGGCAATGGCAGAGGCTATTGCAGCAGGAGCACAGGCTAAGGGTGCAGAAGTTGTAGTTAGTGAGGCAGACAGCTTTGATACAGCTACATTAGGCGACTATGATAGTATCGCATTTGGCTCTCCAGCTATGGGTGCTGAAGAATTAGAAGACTCTGTTGAAAGTCTTTTCACATCTATTGAAGGTGACCTTAGTGGCAAGACAGTTTCCCTCTTTGGTTCATACGACTGGGGTGACGGTCAGTGGATGAGAGATTGGGAACAGAGAACTGTTGACGCAGGTGCAACTGTTAAGCAGACTTTAATTTGCCAGAACACACCAGAAGGCGAACAGCTTGATGAATGCAAGGCTTTTGGTGAAAAGCTCGTTTAATTAATAAAAAATATATAGTACAAACATATGCATTCGAATCAATGAAGGTTCGGGTGCATTTGTGCTGTGTGACAAATTTTATCAACATAAGAAAATTAATTATTTTAGAAAAAACAAGCTAATATATGGTGGTTTTTGTAGCCTTACTTTATTTTTTTAATTTTTCTTGTTAAAATATTGACGAAATAATAGATATATGATATATTATCAATGTAATTAATAATTATTATTATTTACAAAAGGGTATAAATTTTTACAAAGTTTCTAATAATAATTCCAAAAAGTTTATATATTTACATTATTGACTGACTGGAATTGAGAACGTATAATGTATCTAGTAGCCAGGGGAGGCTAACCACACAATATGTGGCAATTTTATTTAGGAGGAAATATGATGATTCAAGAATGGAATGGTTTTAAGAAAGGTGTATGGGAAAATGAAATTAATGTAAGAGATTTCATCCAGAAGAATTATACACCTTATGATGGTGATGATAGCTTTTTAGCAGGACCTACAAAGGCAACATCTGAACTTTGGGAACAGGTTTTAGACCTTTCTAAGAAGGAAAGAGAAGCCGGTGGTGTCCTTGATATGGATACAAAGACTATCTCTACTATTACATCCCATGGTGCAGGTTACCTTGATAAGGACAAGGAAAAGATTGTTGGTTTCCAGACAGACAAGCCTTTTAAGCGTTCTTTACAGCCTTATGGTGGTATCAGAATGGCAAAGAAAGCCTGTGAAGACAATGGATACAAGGTTGACCCAGAAGTAGAAGAATTTTTCACTACTCACAGAAAAACTCACAACGCAGGTGTATTTGATGCTTACACTCCTGAAATGAGAGCTTGTAGAACTGCTCACATTATTACAGGTCTTCCTGATGCTTACGGTAGAGGTCGTATTGTAGGTGACTACAGACGAGTTGCTCTTTACGGTGTAAACAGACTTATTGAAGATAAAGAAGTAGAAAAGGCCTTCTGCCGTCAGACTATGACAGAAGACGTTATTAGAAATAGAGAAGAAATCTCTGAACAGATTAGAGCTTTAAAGGAATTAATCAAGCTTGGTGAAATCTATGGCTTTGATATTTCAAGACCAGCTGCTAACGTTCAGGAAGCTATTCAGTGGACTTACCTTGCTTACCTTGCAGCAGTTAAGGAACAGAATGGTGCAGCTATGTCACTTGGTAGAACTTCTACTTTCATTGACATTTATGCTGAAAGAGATTTAGCAAATGGTACATTTACAGAAGAAGAAATTCAGGAATTTGTTGACCACTTCATTATGAAGTTAAGACTTGTTAAGTTTGCAAGAACTCCTGAATACAATGAACTTTTCTCTGGTGACCCTACTTGGGTAACAGAATCAATCGGTGGTGTAGGTATTGACGGTCGTCATATGGTAACAAAGATGAGCTTCAGATACCTTCATACATTACAGAACTTAGGTACTGCTCCAGAACCAAACCTTACAGTTCTTTGGTCTACAAGACTTCCAATGAACTTCAAGAGATTCTGTGCTAAGACTTCTATTGAGTCTTCATCTATTCAGTACGAAAATGATGACTTAATGAGAGTTTACCACGGTGATGATTACACAATCGCTTGTTGTGTATCTTCTATGAGAATTGGTAAGGAAATGCAGTTCTTCGGTGCTAGAGCTAACCTTGCTAAGTGTCTTCTTTACGCTATCAACGGTGGTGTTGATGAAATTAGTAAGAAGCAGGTTGGTCCTAAGTTTAGACCAATTACTTCTGAATACCTTGACTATGATGAAGTAATGGATAAGTACAAGGATATGATGAAGTGGCTTGCAGGCGTATACGTAAATGCTCTTAACATCATTCACTATATGCACGATAAGTATAGCTACGAAAGATTACAGATGGCTTTACATGACAAGAACATTACTCGTTGGTTCGCAACTGGTATTGCAGGTCTTTCAGTAGTAGCTGACTCACTTTCAGCTATTAAGTATGCTAAGGTTAAGACTATAAGAGATGAAGACGGTATCGTTACAGATTACGAAGTAGAAGGCGATTTCCCTAAGTATGGTAATGATGATGACAGAGTTGATAACATTGCAAGAGACTTAGTTCACACATTCCTTCAGTATGTAAAGATGAACCACACTTACAGAGGTGGTATTCCTACAACTTCTGTTCTTACAATTACTTCTAACGTAGTTTATGGTAAGAACACAGGTTCTACTCCAGATGGTAGAAAGAAGGGTCAGCCATTTGCTCCAGGTGCTAACCCAATGCACCACAGAGATAGCCACGGTGCTGTAGCTTCACTTGCATCTGTAGCTAAGATTCCATTTAAGGATGCTCAGGATGGTATTTCTGATACATTCTCAATCATTCCTGGTGCATTAGGTAAGGAAGACCAGATTTTCCACGGCGATATTGACATTGATTTAGACTTAAACAAGTAATAAGAAAAGAGTGATTTTATGAATCAGTCTAAAATTGATGAAATTGTAGCAATGATTGACGGATTTATGTCAGAAGATGGTGGTCACCTTAATGTTTCAGTTGATGAAATAGGTAAGGTGGATATGGATAGTGTACATGTAGATAAAACAGTTTCTCTTGATTGTGCAAAGGGAAATTTGGCTTGTAACGTTCCTACACTTTTTGATGGTATGGATAGAGATGAAAAAGATTTATAGGAGGTAATATACAATGGCTAACGAACAGCAGATTGATAATTTAGTATCTTTAATTGATGGTTATGTTGAAAAAGACGGTCATCACTTAAACGTAAACGTATTTAACAGAGAAACTCTTTTGGATGCACAGGCACATCCTGAAAAGTATCCTCAGCTTACTGTAAGAGTTTCTGGCTACGCTGTAAACTTTATTAAACTTACAAAGGCTCAGCAGGACGAAGTTATTTCAAGAACTTTCCACCAGTCTTTATAATAAATTAGATTGTCTATACCCTATGGGCATATTTGTCCATAGGGTTTTTAGCTATATGCGATTGAAAATAGTAAGAATTTTTGATAATATAAATTTTAAGTGTAAAAATAGATTAGTGTATACTAGCCTTCGTAAGTTTATATTAATCAAGAGAAAGGGTGGAATAGTATGATTGGTCATATTCATTCTATAGAAAGTTTTGGTACAGTTGACGGCCCTGGTGTAAGAATGGTTGTTTTTACAAAAGGTTGTCCTATGAGATGTTTGTATTGCCATAATCCAGATACTTGGGAAATGTCCGGTGGTACAGATATGACAAGTGAAGAAATATTGGAACAGTTTGAAAAAAACAGAACATTTTATAAAACAGGTGGAATTACTGTAACAGGTGGAGAACCTTTGATGCAAATTGATTTTGTAACAGATTTGTTTGAAAAGGCTAAGAAGAAAAATATCCATACCTGTCTTGATACATCCGGCGTTACATTTAGAAAAGATAATACAGAAAAATTTGATAGACTTGTAAAGGTAACTGACCTTGTAATGCTTGATATTAAGGTTATTGACCCACAGGAACATTTAAAGTTGTGTAGTCAGCCACTAGATAATATTTTGGATTTTACAAAATATCTTGAGGAAAAAGAAGTTCCTGTTTGGATAAGACACGTTGTTGTGCCTAATATTACAGAAAACGAAAAGTACCTTTATGACTTAGGCTATTACATTGGTGGATTAAAAAATTTAAAAGCCCTTGATGTATTGCCTTATCACGATATGGGTAAAATTAAATACGAAAATTTAGGTATAGATTATCCATTGAAGGATACAAAGCCTTTACCTAGAGAAAGGGCAATAGAGGCTAAAAAAATAGTTTTACAGGGTATTAAGGATAGAAGATTAGAAGAAAATAAATAGTGAAAAGCCACAAATGAGGAAAAAATTCATTTGTGGCTTTTGTTTTGCACATATTTATATACTCATATATTCATATACATTTAAAAGTGTGGACTATTATTTACTCCATATATCCACCCTTCATAGGTGAAACTGCCTTGTCTGCAAAAAGTTTAAGAACACCTTTCTTGTACTTGTTTTCCTTTGGCTTCCAAGCCTTTTTTCTTTCGGCAAGGATTTTTTCCACTTCTTCGTCAGTTTTTCTTTCTCCATTTATACCGACTACTTTTATAACTCTGTTAGGAATACTGATTTCGATTAAATCATTTTCTTCTACAAGGGCAATAGGACCACCTTCAGCAGCTTCCGGTGAAATGTGTCCAATAGCAGGTCCTTTAGATGCACCGGAAAATCTACCGTCAGTTAAAAGTGCTATTGATGCACCTAATTCTGCATCAGATGCTATTGCTTCTGTTGTGTAGAACATTTCTGGCATACCACTTCCCTTAGGGCCTTCGTATCTTATTATTACAGCATCTCCAGGTTTAATTTCGTGAGTAAGAACTGCGTGAATTGCATCTTCTTCACAATCATATGGTCTTGCTCTTAAAACGGCATTAAACATTTCCTTTGGAACTACTGTGTGCTTTACTACTGCACCGTCTGGAGCAAGATTGCCTTTTAATATAGCAATACTACCGTCTGTGCCAAATGGTTTGTCAAATGGGCGAATAATATCTTCTCTCTTTAAGTTCCACTTGTCAAGATAAGATTGACATTTATCGTAGAAACCGTTCTTTTTAAGGTCTTCAAGGTTTTCGCCTAAAGTTTTGCCTGTTACTGTCATAACATCAAGGTGAAGCATATCCTTAATTTCTTCCATAATTGTTGGTACACCACCAGCATAATAGAAGAACTGAGCAGGCCATTCGCCGGCAGGTCTGATGTTGAGGAGATAGTGAGCACCTCTGTGAAGCCTGTCAAATGTATCAGCATCTAATTCAATGCCAAATTCCTTAGCTATTGCAGGAATGTGTAAAAGTGAATTTGTAGAACCTGAAATGGCTGCGTGAACCATAATAGCATTTTCAAAAGATTTCATTGTTACAATGTCGCTAGGTTTAAGGTCATTCTTTGCAAGCCATACAGCTTGTTCACCGGCTTTTTTTGCAAATTCCAAAAGGTCAGGACTTGTTGCCGGCATTAATGCACTACCTGGGAGCATTAGACCAAGAGCTTCTGCCATAACCTGCATTGTAGATGCTGTTCCCATAAATGAGCAAGCACCACAGGAAGGGCAGGCATTGTGCTTATAGAAAGTAAGTTTTTCTTCTGTGATTTCTCCTCTTTTGCACATAGCATCATATTTACCAATCTGTTCAAGAGTAAGGAGGTCTGGACCAGCGTCCATAACACCACCGGTAACTACAATAGATGGAATATTAATTCTACCTATAGCCATAAGGTGTGAAGGCATACCCTTATCACAACTTGCAATAAACACACCACCGTCAAAAGGTGTAGCATTTGCGTGAATTTCAATCATATTTGCAATCATATCTCTTGATGGGAGAGAGTAGTTTATACCGTCGTGACCCTGTGATTCACCGTCACAAATATCTGTACAGAAGTATCTTGCACCAAAACCACCGGCTTTGGCAACACCCTTTTTGGCTTCTTCAACAAGTGTTAAAAGATGTCCACTACCTGGGTGACTATCGCCAAATGTACTTTCTATTATAATTTGTGGTTTAGAAAGGTCTTCAAGTTTCCAACCTGTGCCAAGACGTAATGGGTCAATTTCTGGGGCTAATTCTCTTAATTTCTGACTTCTTAATTCCATAATTCATTTCTCCTTTTTATTTTAATAAGTTAAATTTTGAAAGTTGTATTTTTACATTTTCTACTTCTTCGCTATGAAGAACAAGTTCTACATTGTCAAACTGTGGCAAACTAAATACACCAAGCATTGATTTCGCATCTACAATATATCTGCCACATATAAGTTCAACATCGTAGGGACAGGATTCTGCAATTTGAACAAGATATTTTGCGTCCTGCATTGAATTTAGTTTTACTGGTAACTTTGTCATTATATATTTCCTCCTATGCAAATATTGAAATTATAAGGGCAAGTACAAGTCCTGTAATACCGATTAAAGTTTCCATTACGGTCCAAGATTTTAAAGTTGTTTTTTCATCTATTTCAAGGAAAGTTCCTACAAGCCAGAAACCGGCATCGTTTACATGGCTTAAAGCTGTAGCACCACCACATATTGCACAGCACATTGCTGCTTTATAGAGCATTGAACAATCAGCAGTAGCTGGCATAGTTGCCATAATACCTGATGCCATTGTCATAGCTACAATAGAGCTACCAACTGAGGCACGAACAAGAAAGGCAATGAGGAAAGCTACTATAATAAGTGGCATTCCAGACTGTTCAAGAGCAGGTCCAATAATATTACCAAGACCTGAGTCCTGTAACATCCAACGGATTACACCACCACTGGCAATTACAAGAAGTATCATACCTACAGGGCGAAGGGAATGGTCAAGTATTTTTTTGAGCTGACCTTTGTCATAGCCTTGTTTTGTGCCGAGGAAGTACATAGCTACTAAAGTGGCTATTGTAAGAGCTACAAAAGGTTCACCTAAGAAACCTAACACTGATTTAATACCTTCAGCCATTGGGATATAGTCTGATGCTGTGCTTAAAAGTATAAGTACAAGAGGAATAAGTATAATTGTTGCTACAACTCCAAAGGAAGGAAGATTTTTACTTTCTTCTTTGTCGGCAATTTCTTCTACATTGGCAGGAAGCTTTGCAAAAATCTTATTTCCTATTAAGTTGCCCCATACAACACCAGCAACTATTGTTGAAACTAAGGCGATTGGAATACCTATGGCAATCATTACACCTAAATTTACGCCGAGAGCATTTGCTACTAATACTGAACCGGCTGACGGTGGAACAAAGGCGTAACCAGAGGCAAGACCTGCAAGTAAAGGAATGGCATAACAGAGAGTAGATTTCTTTGTCTGTTTTGCTACATTAAATGCAAGGGGAATAAGTATTACAACACCGGCTTCAAAGAAAACTGTTGTACCAATTACAAGTCCTGTAAGTCCTAAAGCTAGGCTTGCTTTTTTCTGACCGAATTTTGAAATAAGTGTTTGTGCCATTTTTTGAGCACCACCACTTACTTCTAAAATTCCACCAAACATAGAGCCTAAACCTATGAGAAGTGCAATACCTTGTAATGTTTTACCTACACCTTTTTGAACAGTTTCAGCAATTAAGTTAAGTGGCATACCGGCACCGATACCAATTACTATAGCTGAAATCATCATTGAAATAACTGGGTGGAGTTTAAATTTAATAATGAGGAATAACAAAAGTACAATTCCCACACCGGCTGAAATAATAAGTCGAGTAGGGTCAGCAGTAAATACAACATCTGTCATACAACTTCACCTCCTAAAGTCATCATACCAATTTTACTATTTTTAATTATTTTCATAGTGAAAAACCTCCTTTTTGATGTAAAATTGTTTCAAGTCATCTGATGTATTTAATATAAATCATTTTATTCTATTTGTCAATTTGTAATATTTACTGAATAAAAAGGCAAGTTTTTAAGCAATTTTACCTATTGACATTGTATTTTTGAAAATTATATAATTATTTGAATATGGAAATAGAGGTGAAATTGGTATGATGAATTTGGAAAATACTGAAAAAAGTTTACCGGAAAAAGTATCTGATGATATTGTGTCATATATATTAGAAAAAGAAATGAAACCAGGGGATAAACTTCCCAATGAAGCTTTTCTGGCAAAGGAAATGGGAGCGGGAAGAAGTTCACTAAGAGAGGCTATGAAACTTCTTGCCTCAAGAAATATTGTAACTATTAAACAAGGCTCCGGTACTTATATAGCCAGTAAACCAGGAGTAGTAGATGACCCTTTGGGCTTTACTTTTATAAATGATAAGGAAAAACTTGTTCGTGACCTTTTGGAAATAAGATTTTTAATTGAGCCTTATATAGCACAAATGGCAGCAATAAATGCTACTGATGAAGATATTTCAAAAATAGAAGGTTTGTGTGATGAAGTTGAGAGATTGTTTATAAGTGGAGAGGACCATACACAGGCTGATATTGAATTTCACAATACTATAGCATTAAGCAGTAAAAATTTGGTTGTGCCTAGAATTGTGCCTATTATAAATAGTTCAATACCTTTGTTTGTGCAGGTTACAAACAGAACCTTGAAGAATGAAACTATAGAAACTCATAGGGAAATAGCAAATGCTATTAAAAATCACGATGCCATAAAGGCTCACGATGCAATGTATTTGCATTTGGTATACAACAGAAAAGTAATAAATAAATAGAAAAAATGTGGCAAAAACTTTAAAGTTTTTGCCACATTTTTTTATCCTCGCATATCTTCCGGTAAATCAGCTACAATAATGCTTCTGACCTTTTCAGGAAGTTCTGCAATTTCTTCTTTTGTCAACTTATCTGTATATATTGGTTCGTGAATAGTAAGGTTAATTTCGGCAGGCTTAATTTTGTTTTTGTTGCCTTCCATTACCTTATAAGTACCGTCAATAGTGACCGGGACAATAGGGGCTTTTGACTTTGTTGCAAGTTTAAAGCTACCAGCCTTAAATTCCCCTACAGGAGCACCCTTACTTCTTGTACCTTCAGGGAAGATTACCATATTAATACCGGCTTTAAGCTGTTTAATACCATCTATTATTGTTTGAGCAGACTGTTTCATATCATTTCTATCCATAAAAAGACAATGTATACATCTCATCCATCTTGAAAAGAAAGGAATATGGTCAAGTTCTACCTTTGCCACAAAGCCGTGCTGAACAGGAAGTTCGGCTAAAAGCAAGAGAATGTCAAAATTACTTTGGTGATTACTCATAAAGAGTATACCGTTTTGGTCAGGAATGTTCTCAAGACCTTTAATATTTATTGTAGAACCGGAATCTGCAACTCTATCTTTTGCCCATTCTTTAACGTATTTTGCAGAAAACGGGTCGCCTTCTGTTCTATTATCAGTTAAAAGAAACTGTTCTGCTTTTTTCAGAGGTTTTCTGGAAGAAAAAAGAGAAGCAGCAGCTCTTGTGTACCAAAAGAGGGAACGAAACATAAAAAATACCTCCTAATATTTGAAAAAACACTTTTTTTAAGTCTTTATATGTGTTATATTATATATTAGAATGTTTTGATTTTCAAGAAGTTATTTGTGTGGGAGTTTAATTGGATTTTTGATAACACAAGTAAATTATAGTATTTGTAAATCTAGTGGTAACTAGATAGTTTTGATTTTTAGGAGAAAATTATGAACGAAAGAGAAATTGCTCTCTATATTTTAATGGACGTTTTTAAAGACGGTGGTTACAACAATATAGCTTTAAGAAAAGCTCTTAATGCTCATCCGGAAATGACAAATGTACAAAAGGCTTTCGTTACAGAAATTGTAAACGGTACTTTAAGAAATTTAATTAGAATTGATTATATTGTAAATCAGTTTTCTAAAACACCTGTAAAAAAAATGAAGCCTTTTATTCGTACTAATATTAGAATGGGTATATATCAGCTTATTTTTATGGATAAAATTCCTCAAAGTGCTGTTTGTAATGAGGCTGTTAAATTAGCTAAAAAGCATAAGTTTGCATCATTAAGTGGATTTGTAAATGGTATATTGAGAAATGTTGCAAGAAATATTGATAACATTTCATATCCAAATAAGGATAAAGAGCCGGTGAAATACCTTAGTGTTGTTTATTCATGTCCTGAATGGATAATTGAATACTGGCTTAAATCTTATGATTTTGAAACAGTTAATAAAATATGTATTGCCAACAATAAAGCACCGTCAATCAGTCTTTGTGTAAATACTTTAAAAAATACAAAGGAAGAACTTGCCGATACTTTGAAAAATGAAGGTGTTGAAATTGATATGGATACACTTTTACCAAACAGTCTTTATGTAAGAAAGACAAGCAATATTGGAGAATTGGAAAGCTACAAAAAAGGTCTTTTCCACATTATGGACGAAAGTTCTATGCTTGCTACAAGGATATTAAATCCAAGTGAAAATTCTGTAGTTATTGATGTTTGTTCTGCCCCAGGTGGCAAAAGTTTTGCAACTGCCGAAATTATGAAAAATACCGGCAAAGTTATATCAAGAGATATTTATGAGCATAAAGCAGAACTTATAAAAGAAGGTGCTGACAGATTAGGGCTTACTAATGTGGAAGTTCAGGTTAAAGATGCTTCAGAAGATAATGAAGATATAAAGGCAGATTTTGTACTTGTTGATGCACCTTGTTCAGGTCTTGGACTTGTAAGAAAAAAGCCTGATATTAAAAACAACAAGACTATGGCTGATGTAGAGGAGCTTGCTTCTTTACAGAGAAAAATATTAGCTGTGGCATCAAAGAAAGTTAAAAAAGACGGTATATTGGTTTATTCAACTTGTACTGTTTCAGAAAAGGAAAATGTTGAAAATGTACGTTGGTTTGTGGATAACTTTGATTTTGAACCTGTAGATTTTTCAGAGCTTTTACCAGAAAAAGTTAAATACGAAACAGCGAAAAAAGGTTATATAGAAATTTTGCCTAGTGATTATGGCACAGATGGTTTCTTTATTTCAAAATTTAGGAGAAAATAAATGGATAAGAAAGATTTAAGGTCATTGACTTTAGAACAATTACAAATTGAATTAGAGAATATGGGCGAAAAGTCTTTTAGAGCAAAACAGATTTTTAGCTGGCTACATTCAAGACAGGTAAGAGATATAGACAGTATGACAAATATTTCAAAGGCTCTTAGAGAAAAATTAAAGGAAAATTTTGAACTAAGAAATATTGAAATAGTTGAAAAACTTGTTGCCCACGAAGATAATACAGTAAAATATCTTTTCGATGTAGGAAATTCTATGGTTATAGAGTCTGTATTGATGAGATATTCCTATGGTAATGCTGTATGTATTTCAACTCAGGTAGGCTGTAGAATGGGTTGTACTTTCTGTGCATCTACAGTAGATGGATTGGAAAGAAACCTTTTAGCCGGCGAAATGGCAGAGCAGATTTATGAAATACAGAGGGACACCGGTGAAAGAGTTTCAAATGTTGTATTAATGGGTAGTGGTGAACCTCTTGATAATTTTGATAATGTAATGGATTTCCTTACGATTATAAATGACAAAAATGGTGCTGAATTAAGCCACAGACATATTACAGTATCAACTTGTGGACTTGTTGATAAGATTTATGATTTAGCAGAAAAGCATTTGCAGATTACCCTTGCTATTTCACTTCACGCACCTAACGATGAAATAAGACAGAGAACAATGCCTGTTGCCAGAAGTTATTCTATAGACAAGGTTATAAAGGCTGCTAAGGATTATGCTAACAAAACTAAAAGACGTGTTACATTTGAATATGCTCTTATAAACGGAGTAAATGATTCTACGGATAATGCAGCAGAGCTTGCAAGCAGATTAAAGGGTATAATGTGTCACGTTAATCTTATACCTGTAAATGATGTAAAAGAAAATGATTACTTAAGAAGTTCTGAAAAAACTATTAAAGAGTTTGCAGAAGTGTTGCAAAGTGGTGGAATTGAAACTACAATAAGGCGTAAACTGGGTAGTAGTATAAATGCCGCTTGTGGGCAGTTGAGAAAAAGATACAAAAACAAAGAGGTGTAGTTATGGTAGGCGTAGGAAAAAGCAATGTTGGTATGTTAAGACCGAGAAATGAAGATTCAATTCTGGTTTCTAATGAGGCTATAGGTGTCTTGCCAAATGTCTTTGTTGTTGCTGACGGTATGGGAGGACATAAAGCTGGGAATGTTGCTAGTGCGTCAGCAATAGAGGGTTTTACAGAGTTTGTTAAAAAGCCTGAAAATGAGAATGAAGAAGTTCTTGACGTTATGATTAGTGCTGTAAGCTATGCTAATGAGCTGGTTCATAAATTAAGTCAGGAACACGAAGAATATTCAAATATGGGTTCTACATTTATTGCTTGCTGTATAGATAATAAATCTGCGTATATTGCTCATGTAGGTGATTCGAGATTATATCTTTATAGAGATGGCGAACTTAATCAGATTACAAATGACCATTCATTAGTAGCTGAAATGGTTAGAGCCGGCAGAATGACAGAAGAAGAAGCCGAAACAGATTGCAGAAGAAATGTTATTACAAGAGCAGTAGGCACAGACTGTTCTGTTAATATTGACGGTATTATTACTCCTATAAAAGAAGGAGATAGTATACTTATGTGCAGTGACGGGCTTTCTAATATGGTTGCCAAAAGTGGCATTAAGCAGATTTTAGATATGAATATTAGTGATGAAGAAAAGGTAGATGCTTTAATATCAGAGGCTAATGATAACGGTGGAGCTGATAACATATCAGTTATTATCATAGGTTTATAGGAGGTGATTTGTTGTGGTGCTTGAAAAGAATATGCTAATAAATAATAGATATAGAATACAAGAGCAGATTGGTGTCGGTGGTATGGCTATAGTTTACAGAGCTATAGACGAAAAACTGGACAGAGAAGTTACCTTTAAGGTTTTAAAGGAAGACTATATAAATGATGAGGAATTTATAAAGAGATTTAGCACAGAGGCAAGAGCAGCAGCTCGTTTATCCAACAGCAATATTGTTAATGTGTATGACGTAGGAAATGACGGAAATATTCACTACATTGTTATGGAATATATAGATGGTTTCACGTTAAAGGAACTTATATCTTCAAAAGCTCCTTTTACTGATGAGGAGGCTGTTGGAATTGGTCTTCAGATTGGTGCGGCTTTGGAACATGCTCATAAAAATGGCATTGTTCACAGAGATATTAAGCCTGAAAATATTCTTATTACAAAAAGTGGAAATATAGGTACAATAAAGGTTACAGACTTTGGTATTGCAAAGGCTACAACTTCAAAGACAAGCCCTATTGATTTTATGGGTTCTGTTCACTATTTTTCTCCTGAACAGGCAAAGGGTGAAAATGTAGATACCAGAAGTGATATTTACTCTCTTGGTATTGTGCTTTTTGAAATGGTTACCGGTCAACTTCCTTTTACAGGAGAAACAGCCGTAGCCCTTGCTATGAAACATTTGAAAGAACCAATACCGGATATTAAGGCTATTAATCCTAATGTATCAGATAAACTTGTGTCGGTTATTAAGAAGGCTACTTGTAAAGAGCCTAAAAACAGATACCAGACTATTGCTGAACTTGTTAAGGATTTAAAATATGTTTTGGCAGAAATTCATATGTCAAAGAAGGAAAAAGAAAATGTCTATACTGATGAAACAGTTATAATGACAAAAGACGATGTAGATACAATAAGAAATAGCCAGAAACATACTGAAAATAACAACAAAAAGAATAAAAACAATAATTCTAACAAAAATAATAAGAAACAGGAACTTTCACAGGAAGATGCCGATTATAAGAAAAAGGAAAAGAAGGTTATACTTGCTGCAATTATAACAGGTATTGTACTTATCCTCGGTATCACAATGGGAAGTAGAATGATAAACAATACCCTTTATGCCGGAACTATAAAAGTACCAAACTTTGTTGGTATGACAAGTGAAAAGGCAGAGGCTTTGGCAGTCAGAAAACACATTACTATTGAAACAAAGGAAATTTATAAAGAAAATGTTGATGAGGGTGTAGTTGCTGACCAAAGTGTTAAGAAGGGCGAAAGAATAAAAGAAAATGAAACTGTTACACTTTATGTAAGCAGTGGTAGTAATTCAGTAACTGTTCCTAAATTTGAAGGATATATGAAGTCCAAGGCTGAAGAAATTGCCGAAGCTAATAATTTAGTTCTTGTTGTTGAGTACGTTACAAGTGATGAACTTGCAGGTACAGTAGTTGAACAGGATATTAAAGAAGGCGAAAAGGTAGCACCTAAGTCAGAAATTAAGATTAAAGTCAGCAGTGGTGGCGTAGATGAAGAAGTCAAAGTTCCAGATTTTTATGGAAAGACAAAGGAAGAAGCTGAGGAACTTTTAAAGGAAATAGGCTTAACTGGTAAATTTATTGATGGCTACAGTGATACAGTTCCGGAAGGTCAGGTTATGGACCAGGGAATTGATGCAAATTCTCTTACAACAAAGGATACTGTTCTTACACTTACTGTAAGTCAAGGTCCTAACAAATCTGTTGCTGAAGCACAGGACGAAGTTACTACATTAACTCCGGTTATTTCACTTCCAAGTAGTGAACCAAAGGAAGAAAAGACAACTGCTCCACAGGGACAGGCTGTTAGAGAAAATAACGAAACTGTTAAACCGGTACAAAATCCAACAGCTGCTACAAGAAGTGTAAGTGTTTCTGTTTCTCCGGACTTTAATAACAATAGTTATAACACTGACGGCAGTGATGTTTATTCTGTAAAGGTTGTAGCAGAGTCTAAGAACGGGTCTACAAGAACTATACTTAATGACAAGTATAAGGTTTCTGACTTCCCATTCAGTGTAAATGATAAAATTAATTCTGATACAACTTACAAGGTTTACTTAAATAATCAGGTTATTTCAACTGAAAATCATTAAAATTTTTAAAGAGATGCTGTAATTTAACGGCATCTCTTTTGTTGTCTTTACACTTTCTTTTATTTGTGATAAAATTACATTTAAAAGTCGTTTAAAATTGAGGTATATATGAATATAGGTAGAATAATAAAAGGTGTTGGCGGGAATTATTACGTCAGTGCAAAGGGAAAAATTTATAAATGTAGTGCAAGAGGTAAATTCAGAAAGGCAAAAATAACTCCTACAGTAGGAGATTATGTTCAGTTTACTATTCTTGATGAAAATGAATGTGAAGGTGCTTTAGATACTATAGAAAAGAGAAAAAATATTCTTCTCAGACCTAGAGTGGCAAATATAGATTGTGCTATTATTACATTTGCAGCCACTTCTCCAGACATTAACAGAGATTTATTAGATAGATTTCTTATTCTTGCAGAAACTCAAAATATACCAAAGGTAATCATATGTATAAACAAAAGTGACTTGGTTTCACAGGAAGAAAAAGATGCTTTTGCAAGTATTTATGAGCCTTACTACAAAGTTGTATTTACTTCTGCTGAAAAAAATATGGGCATAGACCAGTTAAAAGAAGAAATACACGGTTGTGAGTCGGTTTTTGCCGGTCCTTCAGGTGTAGGTAAGTCTAGTCTTATAAATAGACTTATACCGGAAAGCAACAGACAGACAGGAGAAATAAGTCGTAAAATTGAAAGAGGAAAGCATACTACAAGACAGGTAGAACTTTTGAGAGCCGATGATGAAACATATATTGTAGACTCTCCGGGGTTCACATCTCTCAGTTTAGACTTTCTCCAATCAGAAGAATTGGAAAAATATTTTAGAGAATTTAAACCATACCTAAACAAATGCCGTTTTAACGATTGCAGACATTTACAAGAGCCTGATTGTGCCGTAAAGGAACAAATAGGCAAAGATATAAACAAAGAACGATATGACAGTTTTGTATCATTATATGAAGAACTTAAACAAAGGAGATAATAAAAAATGAATAAACTTTCACCATCTTTACTTTCAGCAGATTTTACACACCTTGCAGAAGCTGTAGAAGTTATGGAAAAAAATAATGTACCTTATTTACACGTTGATGTTATGGACGGTGTATTTGTTCCTAATATTTCAATAGGTGTACCGGTTGTAAAGAGTCTTAGAAAAATAACTGATTTAGTTCTTGATGTGCATCTTATGATTATTGACCCAGAAAGATACATTGAAGCCTTTGCAAATGCCGGTGCTGATATTATCAATATTCACTATGAGGCTTGTCGCAAGTGTAAGGATACACTTATTAAAATCAGACATCTTGGAAAATCTCCGGCTATTACTATTAAACCTAAAACTGATTGGAAGGAAATTATTGACTTACTTCCATATGTAGATATGGTTTTAGTTATGAGTGTTGAACCGGGTTTTGGTGGTCAGAAGTTTATTGAAAGCACTCTTGAAAATGTAAAGGGTTTAGCTGATTACAAGAAAGAAAACAATATGAATTTTGATATTGAAATTGACGGTGGAGTTAATGCTGACAATCTTCATAGACCTCTTGAAGCAGGTGCAAATATTATTGTTGCCGGTTCAGCTATTTATGGTAAGGAAGATATTCCTGCTGAAATTAAGAAATTCAAGGAAATTATGGACAGATACGAGGATTGATATTTATGAAATACGTTCTTGTTGGAAGTGGACAATTTTCAGAAAAAAGCAATTTTAAGGAATATGCAAAAAAATGCAAAGTGATTGCCTGTGACGGTGGTATTGACCACTGTAGAAAAGATAACATAGTACCGGATATTATGGTTGGAGATTTTGATTCTGCTACTAATGAAAATTATATATATTTTAAAAATATAGGAGTTGAAGAAATAAAGTTTCCAACCCACAAAGATATGACAGATATGGAGATAGGTATGGATTTGGCTTTACAATATGGTGCTGATGAAATATATATTTTCGGTGGTATAGGAAGTAGACTTGACCATTCATTGGGAAATGTACACTTAATGTGCAAATCTTTAAAAGAAGGCGTAAAGGTATTTTTAATAAATGAGGATAATACCGTAACTCTTGTGGATAAGTCTATTGAAATTAATACCCATAAGGGACAAACAGTATCTCTAATTCCTTTAACTACAACAGTGGAGGGTGTAACTACTGTAAATTTGGAATATGCCCTCAATAATGCTACTATGACAATAGGCTCAACATTGGGTATAAGTAATGTAGCAACAGAAGATACTATTTCAATAAGTGTTAAAAATGGCATTTTAATAGTTTTTTTATCACAGGATTAATAAGTTGTATCAAATAGAAGATTGCATTTGCATAGAATAAAACGGGGTGTTTTATATGAGGTGCAATAAATCTTTTAAAAATCAAATGTTGGCTATAGGACTTATTGCTTTTGGGGCAGGGTTGCTAATAGGAAAAATCATAAGTGGAAATATATTTTTCTTTGCAATAATTGTTATAGCAATAGGTGTATTTATAATATGGGACAAATAAAAATGGAGTTCTCGGAAACAATATTCTGAGAACTCTTTTTTAGTGAGTTGAGAAGATAAATCCACAGGTAAATACAGGATTTTTGGATATATTAAGTGAAGAATATGAGCTTTAAAAGTCAACAAGTTTTGATAAGGAATTTATATAAAAATTGTTAAAAAATATTATTAAAAGCTATTGACAATATTTAACGATTGTGGTATCTTATTATCAAAGGTTAGCACTCACACTAATAGAGTGCTAACAACAAAAGAAATGTGGTGAGTAAAATGGCTCTAAGTGATAGAAAGCTTAAAATATTGGAAGCAATTATTACTGATTACATCGAAACAGCAGAGCCTATTGGCTCACGAACGATAGCAAAAAAGTATGATTTGGGTATTTCTCCAGCCACTATCAGAAATGAAATGAGTGACTTGGAGGAAATGGGTCTTATTGAACAGCCTCATACTTCAGCAGGACGTATTCCTTCTGACAAGGGCTACAGACTTTATGTAGACAATATGATGCAGAGTTCTTCAGGACTTAGTGGAAGTCAGGCTGAGTATTTAGCAAAAGCTATTAATTACAATGTTACTAAGATTGAATATCTTATGCAACAGACAGCGAAGGCTATTTCAATGCTTACAAATTATACAGCTGTTGTTTCGGAACCTGTTGACAATCAGGTAAAGGTAAAGCATATACAGCTTGTGCCGGTAGATGAAAGGTCAATAGTTGCCGTTATTGTAACAAGTGATAACACAGTTAAAAATAGTGTTATAAAAATAAAGACTATGCCAGATACAAATACATTGGCTCAGATTTCTAGGTCTATTAATTCCTTAATAAGCAATGTTTCTTTAGAGGAAATAAATAGAGAGTTTGCTGCTGCTGTATTTGATGTATTTCCTGAATATCAGGAAACAATAGCTAAGGTTTTAAAAGTCGTTATTTCAGATTTGAGACACAACAGAGATGTTCACTTATATACAAGTGGCGTAAGAAATATGTTAGGTTTTCCTGAATTTAATGACTTGGATAAAATAAAGAACATCTTCCAAACATTTGAAGAAAAGGAAATGCTTGTTTCCCTTTTGGGTAATGAAGATAATCCGGCTGACAAGGTACAAATTCTTATAGGTAATGAAAACTCTATTGAAGAATTAAAGGATTGTAGTGTTATAAGAGCTAATTATAAATTCGGTAACAATTCAATAGGCAGAATTGGTATTGTTGGTCCAACAAGAATGAATTACAGTCAGACAGTGTCTGTACTTAATGAAATAGTAAAAACTCTTGATAATTTTATGAGCAATGGTTTGTTGGAGGAAGATGACGGAGGTTATGATGGATAAGGAAAAGATGCAGGAGCAGACAGAAGAAACAGTTGAAAACACAGAAGTGAAAGAAGAAAACACTGCTGAAGAAACTGTTGAAACTGTAGAAGAAAACAAAGAGCCTACAATGGAAGAAAAGCTTGAAGAAGCTCAGAAGCAGGCAAAGGATAACTTAGATAAGTACATCCGTCAGCTTGCTGAATTTGAAAACTTCAGAAAGCGTAGTAATTCAGAAAAGACAGCAATGTATTCAAACGGTGTTAGAGATACTGTTGAAAAGTTACTTCCAGTTATTGATAACTTTGAAAGAGCTGTTGAAGCTGCTGACGACAAGGAAGACCCAATGTACAAGGGTGTTGAAATGATATTAAAGCAGTTTATGGAAATATTAGAAAACTTAGGCGTTAAGGAAATTCCTTCAAAGGGCGAACCTTTTGACCCTAATGTTCATTCAGCAGTAATGCACATTGATGACGAAAGTTGCGATGAAAACGTTGTTGTTGAAGTTTTCCAAAAAGGTTATACACTTGGGGACAAGGTCATCAGACCAAGTATGGTTAAGGTGGCAAACTAACCCAGTTGACATATAAAAAAGTCGTATATTTTGAAAGAATTTTAAAAGGAGATATGGTTTATGAGTAAGATTATTGGTATTGACTTAGGTACTACAAACTCTTGTGTAGCTGTAATGGAAGGTGGTCAGCCTACTGTTATTGCTAATTCAGAAGGTGCTAGAACAACTCCTTCAGTTGTAGCATTTACAAAGAGTGGCGAAAGATTAGTTGGTGAAACTGCTAAAAGACAGGCAGTTACAAATGTTGACGGTACAGTAATTTCTATTAAGCGTCACATGGGTGAAAATTACAAGTTCAACTATGATGGTAAGGGTTTCTCTCCACAGGAAATTTCAGCTATGATTCTTCAGAAGTTAAAGAAAGATGCTGAAAGCTACATTGGTGAAGAAGTTAAGGAAGCTGTTATTACAGTTCCAGCTTACTTTAGTGATGCTCAGAGACAGGCTACAAAGGATGCAGGTAAGATTGCAGGTCTTGATGTAAAGAGAATTATCAACGAACCTACAGCTGCTGCTCTTGCTTATGGTCTTGATAATGAAAAAGAACAGAAGATTATGGTTTACGACTTAGGTGGTGGTACATTTGATGTATCTATCATTGACATCGGTGATGGCGTAATCGAAGTTCTTGCAACAAGTGGTAACAACCACTTAGGTGGCGATGATTTCGACCAGAGAGTTATGGATTACCTTGTGGCAGAATTTAAGAACGCTAACGGTATTGATTTAAGTGCAGATAAGATGGCTATGCAGAGAATTAAGGAAGCTGCAGAAAAGGCTAAGAAGGAATTATCTTCTTCTACTACAACTAACATCAACCTTCCTTATATTACAGCTGATGCTACAGGTCCAAAGCACCTTGATGTTACACTTACAAGAGCTAAGTTTGATGAATTAACTCACGACTTAGTAAATGCAACTATTGTACCAGTTCAGAATGCTTTAAAGGATGCAGACCTTGACGCAAGTGAAATTGATAAGGTTCTTCTTGTTGGTGGTTCTACAAGAATTCCAGCTGTTCAGGACGAAGTACAGAAGATTATGGGTAAAGAACCATTTAAGGGTATCAACCCAGATGAATGTGTTGCAATCGGTGCATCTATTCAGGGTGGTAAGTTAGCTGGTGATGAAGGTGCTGGCGATATCCTTCTTCTTGATGTAACACCTTTAACATTAGGTATTGAAACTGCTGGTGGTGTAGCTACTCCATTAATCCCTAGAAACACTACTATTCCAACAAACAAGAAGCAGGTATTCTCTACTTATGAAGATAACCAGACAGCTGTTGATATTAATGTAGTTCAGGGTGAAAGACCTCTTGCAAGAGACAACAAGAGTTTAGGTCGTTTCCGTCTTGATGGTATTGCTCCAGCTCCAAGAGGTATCCCTCAGATTGAAGTTACATTTGATATTGATGCAAACGGTATCACAACTGTAACTGCTAAGGATTTAGGTACTGGTAAGGAACAGAATATCAAGATTACTTCAAGCACTAACTTAAGTGATGAAGAAATTGATAAGGCTGTTAAGGAAGCTGAACAGTATGCTGAACAGGATAAGAAGCGTAAGGAAGCTGTAGATGTTAAGAATGAAGCAGATAGCCTTATTTTCCAGACTAAGAAGCTTATTGACGAATTAGGCGATAAGATTAACGAAGCTGACAAGGCTAAGATTAATGCTCAGGTAGAAAATCTTGAAAAGGTAAACGAAGGTTTACAGGCTGAAACAATGAGCGAAACAGATGTTACTACATTAAAGAACGCTTGCGAAGATTTAAACAAGACTGTTCAGGAATTCTCAACTCAGATGTATCAGCAGGCACAGCAGGCTCAGCAGCAGGCAGGTGCTCAGGGTGGAGCAAATCCTGGTGCAGATGATGTAATTGATAACTAATTAAAGGATAGTTTTTAAATACTGTCAATATAATAATAGCAAAGGAGCCGGTGGCAGCATTGGCTCCCTTTGCTGTAATATAACAAAATGATAAATCCGACAGCTTAACTGTCAGGTCGCATTTTCATAGGATAATGCTTGGTTAATTAAAAGGGAAAGTTGGTGTAATAATGGCATCTAAAAGAGATTATTATGAAGTCCTTGGTATACAGAAGGGTGCAGATGCTAGTGCAATAAAAAAGGCTTATAGAAAAATGGCCAAAAAATATCATCCAGACGCAAACCCTGGTGATAAAGAGGCTGAAGAAAAGTTTAAGGAAGTCAATGAGGCTTATGAAGTACTTAGTGACGACCAAAAGCGTGCCGCTTATGACCAATACGGCCACAGTGCCTTTGAAAATGGTGGTATGGGTGCCGGCGGATTTAGTGGTGGCTTCACAGGTAATTTCTCTGACATGGGCGACATTTTCGGCGATATTTTTGGTGGTGGTTTCAGCGATATTTTCGGTGGTGGCTCATCAAGAAGACGTAGAAACAATGCTCCACAGCAGGGTGCAGATTCAAGAGTAAATATTACTATTACATTTGAAGAATCTATGAAGGGCTGTCAGAAGTCAGTTACTGTGCCAGTTTATGAAACTTGTTCAGATTGTCATGGTACAGGTGCAAAGGCTGGTACTTCTCCTGAAACTTGTTCGTACTGTCATGGTAGTGGTATGGAAACTGTTGTACAGCAAACTCCTTTTGGTAGAATGCAGACACAGAGAACTTGTTCACATTGTCATGGCGAAGGCACAATTATAAAAGAAAAGTGTCCTAAGTGTAAGGGTAATGGTTACACTAGACAGAATAAGGAAATTACATTCGATATTCCAAAGGGTATTGCACATGGTCAGAGCCTTAGAAAGAGAGGCTTTGGTGGTCCGGGTAAAAATGGTGGCGGAAATGGCGACTTATACGGACTTATTAGCGTAATGCCAAGTAATGTATTTACTCGTGATGGCGATGATATTTACGTAACTGTTGAAATCAGTATGATTGATGCTGCTTTAGGTGCAGAAATTGTAATTCCAACTATTGATGGCGATGAAAAATATACTGTTAAGGCAGGTACTCAGCCAAACGATATGGTTACATTGAGAGGAAAGGGCTCTTATAATGTAAGAAATGCCAATGTCAGAGGTAACGAATATGTAACTATTAAGGTTACAGTTCCAAAGAGCTTGACTGAGAAACAGAAAGAACTTCTTCACGAATTTAAGGGAGATGCTCCTAAGAAGAAAAAGCTTTTTGGTAAATAAAATAGATAAATGACAATAAGTTGCTATATTTGTAATAAATTTTCAGTTGACTTTTTGCTGTAATATATTATAATAATATAGCAACACTTATGGGGATGCAATGGTTTCGACGGGGATTTTGAAAGTCGGGATAGCCATTAGAAATGGGTAATTCTTTAAAAACCCAAAACTTTTAAAAATAAACGACAAAAATAATTTTGCGTTAGCAGCCTAAGTTGCTGCTCATCAACCCTAGTCCTCTCACCTACTAGGTGTTTGGTGTCGACTCGGTGAGGCACTTTTTCTACAAAGCTTTGAGTAGAGGAAAGATTTTATGAAGCTACTGAGGTATAAAGCCTGTTTGTCGGCGTTATAACGAGGGAATGTTAAAAGATAAACTGTAATGGGAGAAGTCCTGACCGACGGATTTTCGGACAGGGGTTCAACTCCCCTCATCTCCACTATATTATAAAGATACCGGCATTGTATATTGATAGTTTGATATACAATGCCGGTATTTTTATGATAAAATGTATATATGAATTTAACAAATCAGAAGTTATTAAGGAGGATATGGATGAAACTGTTTTTATGTTCGCACTTTTCAAGTGTAGGAAGTTTGATAAAAGAAGAAATTGATAACAAGAAAGTCGCATTTATTCCCACAGCTTCGCTGCGTGAAGGCTATACCGGTTATGTCGGCTCGGCTCGAAAGCTATTCAATAAACTGGGAGCAACCGTAACGGAAATTGATATTTCAACGGAGGCTTATTTAACGATACAGTCCGTTTTTGAAGATGCGGATGTGATCTATTTTACTGGTGGAAATTCTTTCTTCCTTATGGATCAGCTCCGTAAAACGAGAACGGATGAGCTATTGAAGAAGGAATTGGCAAAGGGAAAACTGATGATTGGTGAATCGGCGGGTGCGATTATATGCGCTCCAACTATCCAATATATTGAACAAATGGATGAAAAGCCGGAGGACTACTCACAAGAAGATGATGCAGGGCTTGATTTGATTGATTTCTATGTTCTTCC
>UQYD01000015.1 GCA_900545305.1 uncultured Eubacterium sp. | reverse complement strand
CTGCAAGCTACAAATAACGCAGTTATTTGTTCTGACCAATGAATCGGAAAGATAAATCCGATGGCTTGCCTGCAAGCTACAAATAACGCAGTTATTTGTTCTGACCAATGAATCGGAAAGATAAATCCGATGGCTTGCCTGCAAGCCACAAATAACGCAGTTATTTGTTCTGACCAGTATGTTTATACTAAATTATTTAACCTTTAACTGGTGGAAAGTCTTTTTACCCTTCTGAATCATAATGATACCGTCTTCATCACACATTTCAGCAGTAATAACTGTACCAATATCAGTAACCTTTTCTTCGTTTACTCTTACGCCACCCTGCTGTACAAGACGTCTACCTTCACCTCTACTAGGGATAAGTTTACACTTTTCAAGAACTTCAATAATCTGTAAACCTTCACCTAATTCGTCCTTAGTGATTTCAGTTGTTGGAACAGAACCACCCTTTGCACCACCTGCAAATAAAGACTTAGCAGCTGTATCAGCCTTCTTAGCTTCTTCTTCGCCGTGAACAAGAGCAGTAAGCTCATAAGCAAGGATTTCCTTAGCCTTGTTAAGCTGGCTACCTTCCCACTTATCCATTTTGTCAATCTGTTCAAGAGGGAGGAAAGTAAGCATTCTGAGGCACTTTAATACGTCAGCATCGGCAACGTTTCTCCAGTACTGGTAGAAGTCATATGGAGAAGTTTTCTTAGGGTCAAGCCATACAGCACCTGACTGAGTTTTACCCATCTTCTTACCTTCTGAATTAAGGAGAAGTGTAATAGTCATAGCATAAGCATCCTTACCTAACTTACGTCTGATAAGTTCTGTACCACCGAGCATATTACTCCACTGGTCATCGCCACCAAACTGCATATTACAACCATATTCCTTGTAAAGGTTGAAGAAGTCGTAACTCTGCATAATCATATAGTTGAATTCAAGGAAAGAAAGACCCTTTTCCATTCTCTGCTTGTAACATTCAGCTGTAAGCATTCTGTTTACACTAAAGTGAGCACCTACGTCTCTTAAAAGTTCAATGTAGTTAAGGTTCATAAGCCAGTCAGCATTGTTTACAAGAAGTGCCTTGCCGTCAGAAAAGTCAATAAATCTTTCCATCTGCTTTTTAAAGCAATCTACATTGTGCTGAATAGTTTCTGGTGTCATCATCTGACGCATATCAGTTCTGCCAGATGGGTCACCAACCATAGCTGTACCACCACCAATAAGGGCAATAGGCTTGTTACCAGCCATCTGTAATCTCTTCATAAGGCAAAGAGCCATAAAGTGACCAACATGTAAACTGTCAGCAGTAGGGTCAAAGCCAATGTAGAAAGTAGCCTTACCATTGTTAATAAGTTCTTTGATTTCTTCTTCGTCTGTAAGCTGTGCAAGAAGACCTCTTGCCTTTAACTCGTCAAAAATAGTCATTGTTTTACCTCCGTTAATAAATAAAAAAGGGTATTCCCAATCCCAAAGGACGAGAATACCCGTGTTACCACCTTAATTCACAGACAAAAAATGCCTGCCTCAAACTCCCCATAAAGGAGGGACAACCTTTTTGCTCCAAAGCTGTAACTAACCTGAATTTACTGAGTTCCTTTCAGCCACCGGAACACTCTCTGGGTTGTAACAAAACAGGCATATTGACTTTTTCATCGCAAATAACTGGAATAAATAATAACATATAAAAATTTTAATGTCAAGGATTAGACAATGCTTTTCCAGTAAATTCTATTGTTTTCAACATAGGTTTGGGCTTTACCTTGCTGTTGCAAGTATGTCAAATAGCTTTTTAGTGTTGACTGAACAGTCATATACTGGCTATAGCCCATTTTGTAGCCCAATCTATCGGCAACAGCTTTTGTCAATTCTTCTGGAGAAAGGGGAGTTTTACATTCTTCCCAAACAATTTCAGCTACTTCATTTACAGTATTCTTATTTGCCTCTGCAATAGGTCTAAAGTCTTCAGTAGGTGTGCTGTGAGCCGGAACATATATTTTAGCATTTACATTTAAAGCCTTGTCAATAGATTTTAAAAATCCGTCTATATCATAAATATAAATTATTTTTGTTTTTCTGAATGTAATAGGGTCAACAACGCAATCTCCAACAAAGAATACATCGTCAGGAGTTTTAATGCCTATCATATATCCAGTATGTCCAGGGAGAGGAATGTATTCAAGGGGTAAATCGGCTTTATCCAAGTTTTCTCCATAGTGGGGCTGATGAACATAGTATCTTGTAAGCATTTCTTTTGGTGGATTTGATGCACAGACAAAAGCCGGATTTAGGAAACTGTCATTCATAAAGGCTATATCATTGGAATTGGCATATACTTTACAGCCATATTTTTCTATAAGGCTTTGGTTGTTGAAAATATGGTCAGTATGAGAATGGGTATTTACAATAGCTTTTACATTCCAACCTTTTTCGTCTAATGTTCGCATAAGTCTTTTGCCTGATGATTTATCATCGCCACTATCTATAAGGCAAACGTCTTTTTCGTTTAGTTTATAAATACCAACATTTGAAAAACAGTTAAAGCAATATGTGTTTTCTCCAAGCTGTGTTAAGTCGTACATAAAATCCCCCTATAAATTATAAAAAATGGGAGGCTTTTGACCTCCCATATTTGTTCTAATAATTAAAAATTACCATCTTTTAGTTTTGTTTTTTATTTCTTCAGTAATTTCCTTGATGAAATCTTCAACAGCATAAGAGCCTAAGTCTTCGCCCTTACATCTTACAGAAAGAGTATTGTCGGCAGCTTCCTTTTCGCCTACAACAACAATATAAGGTACTCTTTCGTTTCTTGCTTCTCTAATCTTGTAACCAATCTTTTCTGCTCTTGAGTCAGTTTCTACCTTGATACCGGCAGCCTTGAATTCAGCTTCAACCTTAGCAGCATAGTCAGCATACTTATCAGAAATAGGAAGAAGTTTAACCTGAACAGGTGCAAGCCAAGTTGGGAAGTGACCTGCGTACTTTTCAATAAGAAGGGCAAGAGTTCTTTCGTAGCAACCTAAAGAAGTTCTGTGAATGATGTATGGTCTCTTTTTCTGGCCGTCCTTATCAATGTAGTACATATTAAACTGTTCAGCAAGTAACTGGTCAATCTGAATAGTAATAAGAGTATCTTCCTTACCGAATACGTTCTTAATCTGAATATCAAGCTTTGGACCATAGAAGGCAGCTTCATCAATACCTACAGTGTAAGGAACACCTAAATGCTTAAGAATTCTTTCCATAGCACCCTGTGCTTCGTCCCACTGTTCAGCAGTACCAATGTACTTATCAGTATTGTTAGGGTCCCACTGAGAAAATCTAAAGCTAACATCTTCGTATAAGCCTACAGTCTTTAACATAAATGTAGCAAGTTCAAGACAACCCTTGAATTCTTCTTCTAACTGGTCTGGTCTTAAAATTAAGTGACCTTCAGAAATAGTGAACTGTCTTACTCTGATAAGACCGTGCATTTCGCCTGATGCTTCATTTCTGAAAAGTGTAGAAGTTTCGCCGTATCTGCAAGGTAAATCCTTGTAGCTGTGCTGTTCTGCATTGTATACCATATACTGGAATGGGCAAGTCATAGGACGGAGAGCAAATACTTCGTCATCCTTTTCTTCATCGCCAAGGACGAACATACCGTCTTTGTAATGGTCCCAATGACCACTAATCTTGTAAAGGTCACTCTTAGCCATTAAAGGAGTCTTAGTTAATAAATAACCTCTCTTTTGTTCTTCATCTTCAACAAATCTCTGTAAAGTCTGAACAATTCTTGCACCCTTTGGCATAAGAAGTGGAAGACCCTGACCAATAACATCAGTAGTAGTGAATAAGTGCATTTCTCTACCTAACTTGTTGTGGTCACGAAGTTTAGCTTCTTCTCTTGCCTTTATAAATTCGTCAAGGTCAGCAGCCTTTGTAAATGCAGTAGCATAAATTCTGGCAAGCATCTTGTTCTTTTCGTTACCTCTCCAGTAAGCACCTGAAGAACCGGCTTCGTTAGTAATCTTGAATGCCTTAATTGGCTTAGTGCTCATAAGGTGAGGACCTGCACAAAGGTCGGTAAAGTCACCCTGCTTGTAGAAAGAAATAACAGCATCTTCAGGAAGGTCTTCAATAAGCTCTACCTTGTAAGGTTCGTCTTGTTCTTTCATAAACTTGATAGCTTCTTCTCTAGGAAGTTCATATCTTTCAATAGGAAGATTTTCTTTAACAATCTTCTTCATTTCTTTTTCGATGTCAGCAAATTCTTCATTTGTGAAAGGCTTTCTGTCAAAATCATAGTAGAAACCTTCATCAGTTGCTGGTCCGATAGCGAGCTTAGCTTCTGGATATAATCTCTTTACAGCCTGTGCCATAATGTGAGATGCTGTGTGTCTGTAAGCCTTTTTACCTTCTGGAGAGTCAAAAGTACAAATTTCAACTGTACAATCCTTTTCAACTCCGTCTCTTAAATCTGCAACTTCGCCATCAATTTTGCCACAACATGCGTTTCTAGCAAGACCTTCGCTAAGGTCCTTTGCGATTTCAAGAATAGTAGTACCCTTAGCATATGCTTTAGAAGTACCGTCTTTTAATGTTACATTAACCATTTTAATTCCTCCATAAAAAATAACTGTGGTAAATAAGATTGGGGCAAATTTACCTAAAAATGTTTTTTACGGGTATAAAAAAATCCCTGCCAAAAGCAGGGACGATAATAACCGTGGTTCCACCCAAATTGCACATAAAAGTGCCACTTGTCAGCCATTAACGGAGCAAACCGTGCTTTATTAAAGCCACTCAGAGGTGGTTTTCATAGTTGTCATGCAAGGATAATCACAGCACCATATCCCTCTCTGAATACATATTGACAAAAATTACTGTCCTCATCATCGTTTTCAATTCAAATTTAATTATATCATCAAAATTTTAAAAGTCAAGAATATTTAAAAACATAGTTAATTCTTTTAATTATGGCATAGTTGAACAAGCTAAAAAAGAGTGAAGATTGTTTACTCAGAATAAATTCGTTAAGGATAGTATTTTATGGTTAAATTATTTCAGGGCATTTTAGGGAAAGTTTTAGGGGAAATTATAGGAGGATTTATTTTAATGCAAAGTGGCTTATTTACTGGAGTTGTAGGCTATTTTGAAATTTTTAGGGCAAAATTTAGTTCTTTTTTATACTATATTATATTTTATATTTTTATTTTTTATTTTATTAAATTAAAAAAATATGCCCTAAATTCCCTAAGTGGCTTGTTTACTGGTGGTTCGGGACTTTTATTTTGCCCTAAACATTCCCTAAACTTGCCCTAAAAATTTTTTATAAAAAACACAAATAAATTAATAAATATTAAATTTAGCGTAAGATTTGAAATATAATATTGTAAGCCTAATTTTTTTGGGATATAATTACAGAAAAAAGGGGGTTGAAGTATGAAAGTTGCTATGTGTCAGACAAATATTATATGGGAAGATAAAGAGAAAAACATAGAAAAATGTATTGAATATATAGAACAGGCAAAAAAGCACAACATAGAATTAATGCTATTTCCTGAAATGAGTTTTACTGGTTTTTCTATGAATATTAATAATACAAAAGAGAATTATAATTATACAGTACAAAAGATTTCTAAAATAGCAAGGGAAAATAAAATTGCTATAGGCTTTGGCTGGGTTGAAGAAATGGGGCATAAAGCCAGAAATAAATATACAGTAGTCAATTCAGAGGGGAATGTTTTGGCTGACTATGCAAAAATACACCCCTTCAGCTATAGTGGAGAGGATAAGTATTTTGTTTCCGGAGCAAGTCTTTCAAAGTTTAGATTTGATAATTTTACAATAGGACTACTTATTTGTTATGATTTGAGATTTCCGGAAATTTTTCAGGCACTTTCAAAGGAATGTGAGGCAATAGTTGTAGCTGCCAACTGGCCGGCATCTCGAAAAAAGCATTGGAAAACTCTTTTGAAGGCTAGAGCTATTGAAAATCAAGTATACATTTTTGCCATAAATTGTGTAGGCAAAGTGGGGGATTTAAGATACTCAGGAGATAGTTGCATTATAAACCCTAATGGTGATGTGCTTTCAAGCCTTTCAAAAGTAGAAGGTATGGTAATAGGAGATATTACAAATGATGTGAAGCAGTATAGAAGTGATTTCCCTACCAGAAAAGACAGAATACCGGAATTTTATAAAACTCTATTATAGGATGTGATTGTGTGAACAAGGGTTATGGACTTGTATTAAATGGTGGTGGTGCAAAGGGTGCTTACCAAATAGGGGCTTGGGCAGCTTTGCGTCAACTGGAACTATATGACGAAATAACAGCTGTTTCAGGTACTTCTGTAGGTGCTTTAAATGCACTATTAATAAGTCAGGACGATTTTGACAAGGCTATAAATGTGTGGAAAACTATAAAACAGGAGGATATAACACCTTTTGGCTCTAAAAATTCGGGAACGGAAAATATTTTAGATATATCCAGAAAAGCTATGGAAAAAATAGATACCTTAGGTGTAGACCCCAATGGTTTTGCAAATGCAGTTGCCAAAATTTTGCCTTTGGGAAAAGATATAGTAAAAAGCAGAATGACGGATATTTACAAGGTTGTATTTGATACAAAGGGATTTTGTTCTCAAGAGGGCTTGGAAAATATATTGAGAGAAAATATAAATTTGGAAAGTTTAAGAGCTGGCAGAACAGTTTATGCCTGTGCAAGCAAAATTTCAGAAAATGAACTTTTTACACCTTATTACTTTATGTTAAATAAAGAAGAAAAGGAAAAAATAATTGAAATTGCATTGGCGTCCAGTGCTATATATCCTGTGTATGGAACAAAGAAAATAAATGGGGAGCTGTATCTTGACGGTGGTTTTTCTGACAATGTTCCTATACAACCTCTTTACGACATAGGCTATAGAAAATTTATAATAATTTATTTAACAAATAGAAAAATTCCGGACAAAAGCAAGTATAAGGATTGCAAGTTTATAGAAGTTATTCCAGATGAAACTATGAAAGACGATATGTACACAGTTATAAATTTTGAAAGAACTGTATTGGATAAATATATGGAGAAAGGTTACCACGATACAATGGTGGAATTTATTTCAAGAGGTTTTAAAAGAAAATAAAATTGCGAAAAATGTAAACCGTAAAACGACTATGTAAACCGTTGTTTTACGGTATTTTTGTATGAAAAATTTGGAAATGTAAAATTGGTGTAATTTTACGGTGGACAAATGTTTTTGAGAAAAATACAAAAAAATGCTTGCTTTTTTGTCGAAAGTGTGGTATAGTTCCACCTATGGAATACAGATGTATATAGAGGGAGTACAAAAAATATGGACAATTCTTCGGAATTAATTATTGTGGATAAAAAGGTGCTGCCTGAGGTATTCACTAAAGTATTGCAGGTAAAAGAACTGCTTAACTCTGGAGGCATTACCTCGGTACAAGAGGCTGTCGACAAAGTTGGAGTAAGTAGAAGTGCTTACTACAAATATAAGGACCACGTTTTTACATTAGGAGAAAGTACACGAGGTCGAACAGCTATAATTTCTATAAATTTGGCTGATGAGGCTGGCATACTTTCAAATGTTCTTAATGCGATTTCTGCCAGTGGTGCTAATGTTCTTACTATTAATCAGACAATACCTATAAACAATGTGGCTAATGTCACAATTAGTATAGAAACAGGAGAGTTAGTCATTGGTTTGACTAAGCTTTTAAATAAAATTGCCAAAATGCAAGGTGTTATGTCCTTGAAGATTATTGCGAGGGAGTGAATTTAATGGCAAATATAGCAGTATTGGGCTACGGTACAGTAGGCTCAGGTGTAGTTGAGGTTCTCAATACAAACAAAGACAGAATTAATTCTAAGTCTTATGAACCTATCAACATCAAATATGTTTTAGATTTAAGAGATTTCCCAGGTGACCCTGTTCAGGAAATTATTACTCACGATTACAACGATATTTTAAATGATAATACTATTGACGTAGTTGTTGAAGTAATGGGTGGTATTAACCCAGCTTACACATTTGTTAAGCAGGCTCTTGAATCTGGAAAGAGTGTTTGTACATCTAACAAGGAGCTTGTTGCTGCTCATGGTGGAGAGCTTATGGCTCTTGCTAAGGAATACAATGTAAACTTCCTCTATGAAGCAAGCGTTGGTGGTGGTATCCCAATTATCAGACCAATTAACAGAAGTATTACTTCTGATGAAATCGTTAAGATTGTTGGTATTTTAAATGGTACTACAAACTATATGCTCACTAAGATGTCTGAAGAAGGTCTTGAATACAATGACGTTTTAAGTGATGCACAGGCTAAGGGTTATGCTGAAAGAAATCCTGATGCTGACGTTGAAGGTTATGATGCTTGTAGAAAAATCGCTATTTTAGCATCACTTGCAACAGAAAAAACTGTTTCTTATGATGATATTTATACAGAAGGTATTACAAATATCTCTAAGACAGATATGGACTATGTGAAGAAGATGGGTTGCTCTATTAAGCTCCTTGCTACAGCTGATTTTGAAGATGGCAAGGTTTGGGCTAGAGTTGCTCCAGCTATTGTAAATAAAGAAAATCCACTTTCTATGGTAAATGACGTATTCAATGCTATTTTACTTCAGGGTAATATGCTTGGCGACGTTATGTTCTATGGTAAGGGTGCAGGTAAGCTCCCTACTGCCAGTGCTGTAGTAAGTGATATTGTAGAAGCTGTAAACCACAAAAACATTAACCTTGGTATTGGCTGGTCTGCTGAAAAGCAGGAACTTATGAACATTGATGAAGTTGAAACTCGCAAGTTCGTAAGAATTGAATATAATGATAAAGAAAAGGCTAAGGCTGATGTTAAGAGTGTATTCGGCGTAGATGAAGTAATCGAATTCTTCGGTCTTGATGGCGAATTTGCTTTCGTTACAAACAAGGCTAAGGAAAAGGAATTAAATGATAAATTAAATGAATTATTGAACTGTGACGGTGTTGTAGGTATCCTCAACACAATCAGAGTTGAAGACTAGGAGGCAAATATTGTGTTAATCGTAAAAAAATTTGGTGGTAGCTCTGTTGCCAATGCAGAAAGAATTAATCATGTTGCACAGACTATTGTAAACAGCTATAAAGAGGGCAATCAGGTTGTAGTTGTTTTAAGTGCTCAGGGTGATACTACTGACGAACTTATTGAAAAGGCTAAGGAAATTAATCCAAACGCATCAAAGAGAGAAATGGATATGCTTTTATCAACTGGTGAACAGCAGTCTGTTGCTTTAATGGCTATGGCTATTAACAAGCTTGGCTATCCAGCAATTTCTTTAAATGCTTTCCAGTGTAATATCTATTCAACTTCAACATACAGCAATGCTAGAATTAAGGATATTGCAACTGAAAGAATTAACAACGAACTTGAAAAGAAGAATATCGTTATTATTACAGGTTTCCAGGGTGTAAATAGACATCTTGATGTAACAACTTTAGGTAGAGGTGGTTCTGATACTTCTGCTGTAGCTCTTGCTGCAAAGTTAGGTGCTGACCTTTGCGAAATCTACACAGACGTAGATGGCGTATATACTTCTGACCCTAGAGTGGTTAAGAATGCTAAGAAGCTTGATGAAATTACTTATGATGAAATGCTTGAGCTCGCTAGTTTAGGTGCTAAGGTACTTCACAACCGTTCAGTAGAACTTGCTAAAAAATATAATGTAAATTTAGTTGTACGCTCAAGTATGACAGATGCAGAAGGTACAATCGTTAAGGAGGAAGTAAAAGTGGAAAAGATGTTAGTTAGTGGTGTAGCTGTAGATAAAGATGTTGCTAGAATAGCTATTGTTGGTTTAAAGGATGAACCAGGTGTTGCATTCAAAATCTTCTCTTTATTAAGCAAGGAAAAGATTAGTGTAGATATTATTATCCAGTCTATTGGTAGAAGCAATACAAAGGATATTTCATTTACAGTTGCAGAAGGTGACTGCGATGAAGCTCTTAGAATTTTAAATGAACACAAGGAAAGACTTGGTTTCGAAGATGTTACAGCTAACAAGGCTGTTGCTAAGGTTTCTGTTGTTGGTGCTGGTATGGCTACTAACTCAGGTGTTGCATCTATGCTTTTCGAAGCTACATTTGATGCAGGTATCAATGTAAAGATGATTTCTACTTCTGAAATTAAGATTTCTATTCTTGTTAAGGATTCTGATGCAGACAGAGCTGCTATTGCTATCCACGACAAGTTTATGAGCGAATCAATCAACGCTAGACAGTAATAAAAATATTTGTAAAATTTTCAAAAAAAGTCTTTACAATTTGAAATAATGGTGCTATACTTGTTTCAATTTCAAAGATGAATGTCGATGACTAAGAGGAGTACCCTTTTACAAATGTTTCAGAGAGTCGGTGGTTGGTGCGAACCGATACAGAGGTTTTAGGGGAATGGACTTACAGACTTGTAGGCGAAAGCACTGTGTTATTAGCTTGCAACGGGTTCTCCCGTTACAGAGATAAGATATGTTGGTATCTGATTGGGTGGCTTAATAGGCGAATTATATGACCTTGTCCAATTTTGGACAAGGTCTTTTTGTATATAAACAGATATTTACATTTCATAATTTGGCATATAATTAATTATTTTATGGAGGTAATGGAAATGAAAATTTTAAAAACTTTTGTTCGTGAGTTTTCTGGTGATACAGAAACACCTATTACTCTTTTTTACAAATATGTAGGAAATGAAAAAGGCTTTTTGCTTGAATCAAGAGGCGAGGGTAAAACAAATTACTCATTTATGGGTAAACACCCTATGGCTATTTTAAGTGGTAATGACAAGTTGACTATTGACGAAAAGGGTAAAAAGACAGTAGTTGAAGGTAAACTCTTAGATAGTGTAAGAGATTATATGAAAGGCTTTAAAATCGAAACTGACCTTGACCTTTGCTACACAGGTGGTGCTGTTGGTGGTGTCGGCTACGATATTATAAGACAGTACGAAAATATACCGGACACAAACAAAGAGGTTGTAGGCACTCCAACAGTTCATTTAATGGTGTTTGATGAATTTATAGCTTATGACCACCTCCACGATAAAATAATACTTGTTGCTCTTGCTGAAAAGGAAGAAGATGCAACACCTGTACTTGACAGAATGGAAAGAGAAATTAAAACTTCTGTTCCGGAAGAACATTATGCACTTCAGCCTACTAAGAAAATTCAGTTTACTTCAAATATGACTGAAGAAAAGTACGAAGAAATAGTTGAAAAGGCTAAAAAATATATTTATGATGGTGATATTTTCCAGGTAGTTCTTTCTCAAAGACTTACAGCAGAAACAGACCAAAAGCCTATTGATTTATACAGAAAATTAAGAGCAATTAACCCATCTCCATATTTACTTTATTTAAACTTTGGCGATTATCAGGTTGCCGGTAGCTCTCCTGAAATGCTTGTTGAAGTTTCTGGTAACAAAGTTAAGACTTGTCCAATAGCCGGTACAAGAAAAAGAGGTAAAAACTTAAAAGAAGATATAGAACTTGCAGAGGGTCTTTTAAATGATGAAAAGGAAATAGCAGAACACACAATGCTTGTTGACCTTGCCAGAAACGATATGGGTAGAGTATCAAAGATTGGTTCAGTAAAAGTAACAGAGCTTAAACAAATTCATTACTACTCACACGTTATGCACATTGTCAGTCTTGTTGAAGGTGAAAAGAGAGAGGATAAGGATTGCTTTGATGTTCTTTCAACTTTCTTACCAGCTGGTACACTTTCAGGTGCTCCTAAAATCAGAGCTATGGAAATCATTGAAGAACTTGAAGAAGAAAAAAGAGGTCTTTACGGTGGCTCAATAGGTTACTTTAGTTTCAATGGCAATATGGATATGTGTATTGCAATCCGTACAATGATTATTAAAGATAAGAAGATTTACATGCAGGCAGGTGCCGGAATTGTTGCTGACTCTATTCCAAAGAATGAATATGAAGAAAGCCACAACAAAGTTAGAGCCCTTGTTAAAACAATAGGAGGAGAAGTATAATGATAGTTTTAGTAGATAATTACGATAGTTTTACTTATAACCTATACCAGTATATGGGCGAATTTGATAGCGATATTAGAGTATTCAGAAATGACGAAATTGACGGTGCCGGCATTTTAGCATTAAATCCGGACAGAGTTGTTATTTCTCCCGGACCTAAAACTCCAGAGGAAGCAGGCAACTGTATTGAAATTATAAAAACAGTAAGTGGCAAAATTCCTCTTATGGGTGTTTGCCTTGGTCATCAGTCAATAGCTGTTGCCTTTGGTGCTACTGTAAGTAATGCAAAGGAACTTTTCCACGGCAAGTCATCAATGGCTGACCACAATGGCAAGGGTATATTCAAAGGTTTACCAAATCCTTTACAGGTAGCCAGATACCACAGTCTTTCTATTGTGCCTAGTACAGTACCTGATTGCCTTGAAGTTACTGCTACTGTAGGCGATGAAATAATGGCAATCAGACATAAGACAATGCCGGTTGTTGGTTTACAGTTCCACCCTGAGAGCATTAACACTCCAGACGGTATGAAACTTATAGAGAATTTTATAAAAGGGGAGATTTAATATGATATTAGATGATATTGTAGCAAAGAAAAAAATTACCCTTGAAAAAAGTGACTACAAGTTTGATGCCAAAAGACTTTACAAGGCTATGGAAAAGCCAGTTGCATCTTTTTACGATGCTATGGCTAAGGAGGGACTTTCAATAATAGGGGAAGTTAAAAAAGCATCTCCTTCAAGAGGTCTTATTAAACCTGATTTTCACCCAGTAGAGATAGCTAAGGAATATGTAGGTGCTGTTGATGCTATTTCAGTTCTTACAGAAGAAGATTATTTTCAAGGTAGTCCATTATTTTTAGAGGAAATTCACAAAAATGTAGATTTACCACTTTTGAGAAAAGACTTTGTTGTTTCTCCTTTGCAGATTTTTGAAGCAAGAGAATTGGGAGCATCTACAATACTTTTAATTGCTGCTGTTTTAAATGAAAAGAGAGTTTTGGCAGAATATATAAACATTGCAAGAGGTGTAGGCTTTGAACCTTTGGTTGAAACTCACAATGAAAAGGAAATTGAACTTGCACTTTCAGCAGACGCCAAAATTATTGGTATAAACAATAGAAATTTACACGATTTTACAGAAGATATTTATACTACTGTAAGACTTAGAGAACTTGTTCCAAAGGACAAAGTTATTATAAGCGAAAGCTCAATTCATACAGCAGAGGATATAAAAATATTAAGCAAGGCAAATATAAATGGTATTTTAGTAGGCGAAAGCTTTATGAAAAGTGGAGATATAAAGAAAAAAGCACAGGAGTTCAGAGATGCCTATGGAAATTAAAATTTGTGGCCTAAAGCGTGTTGAAGATGCTTTAATGGTAAATAAATTTGAAAAAATTAAATATGTAGGATTTGTGTTTGCAAATACTTCACGAAAAATTACTATTGAAAAAGCCTTAGAAATAAAAAAGAATTTAAGACCGGATATAAAAACTGTTGGTGTTTTTGCCGGACAGCCTATGGAAGAAATAATTGAAATAATGGAAAAGGCAGATTTAGATGTTTGCCAGTTACATTCGGGAGAAACAAACGAGGATTGTGGTCTTATAAATAAAACTGTATGGAAATCCATATCTGTTAAGGATAAAGAAAGTGCAGAAATTGCTGAAAGCTATACAAATGCTGACGGTTTTGTATTAGATACATTTAAGAAAAATCAATGGGGTGGCACAGGAGAAACCTTTGATTGGTCGGCAGTTGAAGATTTTAGCAAAAATCATTTCACAATTTTGGCAGGGGGAATTAACTCAGCTAATGTAAATGATGCTATTGAAAAAGTTAGTCCAAACATAATTGATTTAAGTTCTTCTGTAGAAGTAGGTGGATTTAAGAATTATGATAAGATAAAAGAATTTATGGAAAGTTTAAAATACTAGGAGGATTGTACAATGAAATTAGAAAAAGATTTTGGTCAGTACGGTGGTCAGTATGTACCAGAAACACTTATGACAGTTTTGAAAGTTCTTGAAAAGGAATACGAAGAATATTGCTTTACAGATGAATTTAAAAATGAGTTTATGTATTATATGAAGGAATATGTAGGCAGACCATCTGCTCTTACATATTGCGAAAGACTTACAAAGGAATTAGGTGGTGCTAAGGTTTATTTAAAGAGAGAAGACTTAAACCACACAGGTGCTCACAAAATTAACAATGCCCTTGCACAGGCTTTACTTGCAAAGCATATGGGAAAGACAAAGGTTATAGCTGAAACTGGTGCAGGTCAGCACGGTGTTGCAACAGCTACAGTAGCTGCTCTTTTCGGTATGGAATGTGAAGTTTATATGGGCGTTGAAGATATTGAAAGACAGAAGCTCAATGTTTTCAGAATGGAATTATTAGGTGCTAAGGTTATTCCTGTTACTACTGGTACTGGTACATTAAAAGATGCAACAAATGAGGCTATCAGAACTTGGGTTGCAAGAGCAGAAGATACTTTCTATATCATTGGTTCAGCTGTAGGTCCTCATCCATATCCTACAATGGTAAGAGATTTCCAGAGAATTATTGGCGATGAAACTAGAAAACAGGTTCTTGAAAAAGAAGGCAGACTTCCTGACAGAGTATTTGCTTGTGTAGGTGGTGGCTCAAATTCAATAGGTATGTTCTATCCATTTGTTGAAGACAAGAATGTTGAACTTGTAGGTGTTGAGGCTGCCGGTCGTGGTATTGAAACTGGCGAACACGCATCAGCATTTAGTGGTGGTAGAACAGGTGTTCTCCATGGTATGAAAACTTACATTATGCAGAACGATGACGGCTGTGTAATTCCAGTATATTCTATTAGTGCCGGTCTTGACTATCCAGGTGTAGGTCCAGAACACGCATATCTTCACGATATAGGCAGAGTTCGTTATACTTCTGTAACTGATGATGAGGCTATTGACGCATTCCAGATGCTTTGCAGAACAGAGGGTATTATGCCAGCTATTGAAAGTTCACACGCTTTAGCCGGTGCTGTTAAAGAAATTCCTAAAATGGGCAAAGATGAAATAGCTGTTATTTGTCTTTCTGGTAGAGGCGATAAAGATGTTCACACAGTTGCAAAGTATCTTGGAAAGGAGATTTAATTGGATATGAATAGAATAGATGAAAGATTTAAGAAATTAAAGGAAGAAAACAAAAAGGCACTTATACCTTATATTTGCTGTGGCGACCCTAGTGTTGAGGATAGTGAAAAATTAGTCTATGCCCTTGAAGAAGCCGGTGCAGATATTATCGAACTTGGTATTCCATATTCTGACCCACTTGCTGACGGTCCTGTTATTCAGGCTGCTGGTCTTAGAGCTTTTGCCGGTGGTTTTAGACTTGAAGATACATTTAAGATTGTAAAGAATGTAAGAAAGAATAGCCAAATTCCATTAGTAATTATGGTTTACTATAGTTCTATTATTGGTTTTGGCAAGGAAAATTTTGTTGAACTCTGTGTTGATGCAGATGTTGACGGTCTTATTGTGCCAGACCTTCCTTACGAAGAATATGACGAATTAAAGCCACTTTTAGATAAGACAAATGTATATATGATTCCTCTTGTAGCCCTTACATCAGAAGATAGAATACCTATGCTTGTTAAGGAAAGCAAGGGCTTTGTATACTGCGTATCTTCTCTTGGTGTTACAGGTGTTAGAAAGGAATTTGATACAAGAATTGACAGCTTCGTTGCTAAGGTTAAGGAAGCGACAGATACTCCTGCTTGTATCGGTTTCGGTATTTCTACAAAGGCAGATGTTGAAAGATTTGACAAAATTGCAGACGGTTGTATTGTAGGTTCTGCTATTGTTAGAAAAATATTTGACTCTAAAATGAATATTGATGAAATTAAGGCTTTCGTTAGTAGCTTAAAATAATTCAGAATAAATTAAGTCATCGGATTTATCTTTCTGATTCACTATTAAAAATGCCCTATAGATTAGTAAATCTATAGGGCTTAATTTTTATAATTTTGGTAAACTTTCTGCGTATTTTTTACCTGTAGGAGTTGCTGCCAAACCACCTTCGCCAGTTTCTCTCAATGAGCAAGGCATAGTGTCGCCAACAGCTTTCATAGCATCTATAACTTCATCAACAGGAATTGCACTTTCTATACCTGCCATAGCCATATCACAGCTTGTTATGGCATTAACAGCACCTATTACATTTCTTTTTACACAAGGTACTTCTACAAGTCCGGCAACAGGGTCACAAACTAAGCCTAAAAGACTTTTTAAAGCAAAAGCACAGGCGTTGGCACTTTGTTCTATAGTTCCACCTCTTAAATATACCAGTGTTGCACTAGCCATAGCAGATGCTGAACCTATTTCAGCCTGACAGCCACCTTCAGCACCGGCAATAGATGCCCTATGGGCAATAATCTGACCAAAGCCGGCACTAAGATACAAGGCTTTTAATACAGTATCTTCATCAATGTTGTACTTTTCAACAAAAGGCACAAGTACAGAGGGGAGAACTCCACAGCTACCGGCAGTTGGGGCGGCAACAATACATTTCATACAGGCATTAGACTCGGCAACACTTATTGCTGTAGCCATAACTTTTCCTATAAATTCTCCACTTACACAGTTTGGAATATATTTTTCCATTTTACCGCCGTTTTTGCCAGATAGACCGGATGGAGAAACCAGATTAGGGTCATAGCTTTCAACAGATTTTTTCATAGAGTGCCACATATAACGCATTTTCTCAAAGGACTCTTTTTGGGATACATTTCTTTCGTTTGCATCGTCCATAAGTATTAGTTCCCAAGCCTCTCGGCGACTTTCTTTGGCAGACTGTATCAGCTCTTTTACACTATAAAACATTCTTTCCACCTCCTGTAATATCCAAATATGTTACCTTGATTACACCCTCTAAATGTTCAAGCCATTTTATACTATCTTCCGGTATAGTTTGGTCTGTTTCCACAACCATTACGGCATATCCACCTCTTTTATCTCGATATAGATTAAGTGTAGCAATATTTATGGACTTGTGAGAAAGCATTGAAGCCACTTCTGCTACATGACCCGGTTGGTCTAAGTTGTGAACAATGAGAGTAGGATATTCTCCTGTAAAGTGAGTTTCAATATCATCAATTTTTTCCACACTTATTCTGCCACCACCTAATGATGAGGCTACAATTTTTAATTCTCTGCCATTTTCTCCTGTTAATTCTAAAAGGGCAGTGTTAGGGTGAGCATCTTTTAATTCAATAGTACTTATTTTATAGTTTAGATTTTCTTTTTTGGCAATTTCAAAACTGTTGGGAATGTTTGTATCGTCTGTATCCATACCCAGAAGTCCGGCAACAATAGCTTTATCTGTACCATGTCCAACGCCTGTAAGAGCAAATGAACCATGGAGATAAATATTGGCATCAGTAGGTTTTTCCCCTAGCAAAAGTCGGCTGATTTTGCCTATTCTAACAGCTCCGGCAGTATGGGAGCTAGAAGGTCCAACCATTACTGGACCTAAAATATCGAATATATTCATATTACAATCTCCTTTTAAATTTATATTAAACAATACTCTCCAAAATATTCTTATAGATATGGTAGCACACAAATTTTAAATTGCAAGAAAAATTTACAAAAATAGTCTTTTTTACAATAACCAAATTTGAATTTATGCTACAGCACAAATATTGTAATATGCCTTGAAATTTCAGCACAAATGATTTATAATATGCACATATTGAAATAGAAATAATGCAAAGAGGCATAGGAGTAGTTTTACTTCTGTGCCTTTTTTGTTTATAAATTTTGGGAAGGGGTGTGGCAAGTATGTATCTTTGGAAGTTGTTAGATAAGTTGAAAGACTATAAACTGACACAGGTGGCAGGCTTTGAAGGGCTTAACAGAAATATACGTTGGTTTCATATTGCCGAAGACGAAACTCTTTCTAATTTTATAATTGGAGATGAACTTGTATTTACAACTGGGGTCAAAATGAATGGCAACAGTGTTGCACTTCTTGGTTTTGTAAAAGCTATGCTGAAATACGGAGCAGGTGGCATAGTAATAAATACAGGTAAATATATTAATGAAATACCTCAGGAATTAAAGGATTTTTGTAATGCAAACAGACTTCCTCTTTTTGAGATGCCATGGGAAATCAGGCTTGTTGATGTTGGAAAGGCATCAAGTACAGCTATTTTAGAAGACGAAAGATTTAGTGTGAATTTTAGAAATGCTGTAAATACGGCTCTGTTTCTTCCTGAATTTTCAAAGGATAGTTTTAGTCTTTTTTCAGAATATGGCTTTAGCGAGGAAATGAACTATGTTGTTTTGGCTATTTCCTCTAAGAATGATGAAATTAAAAATTTGGTAAATGAGTGCATTTCCAGTTTGAATAGTATTGCTTTTGTAACTTCAGTAGGTGGAGATGTTGTTGTAATTTTAGGTAATAAAAACAGTAGTGTTTTATTTGGTGAAGCTACAGCAATGCAAGGCAAAATAAAGACAATGGCTCTTTGTGGTGTTTCAGATGTTTTCAAGGGGATAAGTAATTTAAGTAAGGGCTATCATTCTGCTCAGACTAATAAAATCTCTGGAAAAGCTAATGCCAGAAAAATATTGGAAAACAATAGCCAGTATGAAATACTGCTGGAAATAAAAGATGATGAAAAGGTAAGAGCCTATTGTAATGAAACAATAGGACCAATAATAAAGTACGATAAGGCTCACAACACAAATTTGTATCAGACCTTAAAATGCTATTTTGATAATAATGCCAGTGTAAATAAGGCATCAGCTCAAATGTTTATACACAGAAATACTATAAACTACAAAATAAAGAAAATTGAACATATACTTTCCTGTGATTTATCCAGCTTTGAGGAGAGATTTACTTTAATGCTTGCAATAAAGTTGTTGGAAATGTATGCGTAAAAATAAAAAGTGTAGATTCTAAAATTATTTAGTGTCTACACTTTTTTGTTTATTAAAGAAAATACAAAATATTTAACAGAAAAAACGAATTTCCCCAAAATGTTCGTACCATTTTGAAATAATTTCGTGACTTCGTGCTTCGATAATTCTTATAATATTATTTAAAATCTTTTGGGGAATTTTTGAATTGTTATTACATAGAAAACATTTACTACTTTTGGTTATCCAAACTTTTGTTGCATTTGATGTTGGAGTACCTTTTGAAATATGCACATGTATGGGTTCAAGAGGGTCATTTTCATTCGACAAAAATAAATACAATAAGAACCTACTTTAAAAATTTGAGGCATTATCAAAGCCTCCTTCTTTAGAAAATTCCAAAATTAAGTGTGCTGTTGATTCTATCAATTCTTTAAAATAGTTCATTTCAACTTTAGAATATCCATTAATATCTTTCCATTCATAGTCAGGTAGATAGCAAGTTGCATTATGGAAACCATCTTTTTCATCAGGAGTTTCAATATACACTTTAACTTTTCCGTTAGACAACATTTCTGAATGAGTTATTTCTGTGTTATCAGGTAATGTCATAAATGGGTACATCATAAAAATCCCTCCTACTCAATATAAAACTCTATATTTATGATAATATACTATATAGTAAACCTTGTCAATGTTATAAAGTTGTTGGAAATGTATGCGTAAAATTTTTTTAGGACTATTCTCTAAGGAGTATAGTCTTTTTTTGCCAAAAAATCTTTTTTTCTTTTTTATGGATACGAAAAAATACAAAAAATCTGTAAAAAAATAAATTTAGATGTCTAAATATATTTGGAAAATTATAGGTTGTATAGGAGGTTGTATATAGGCTGAACTATTGACTTTTAAGGGTAAAAATGATATACTTTGAATATCAAACTTTTTATAAATAGGAGGCTTTTTTGAGTGGAAAATACTTTAAATACGTTAAACAGACTCATTAGTGGAGCCTTTAATGATATATCAAGAGTGGAGCAAAAAGCCATAAAAGATAGTGGGCTGACAGATGTTTCAGTAAACGAGGCACATACAGTAGATGCAATAGGACTATATGTGCCTAAAACTATGTCTGCAGTAGCTGAAAAGCTGGAAATTACAATGGGTACACTTACTGTTGCTATAAATCACCTTGTTAGAAAAGGGTATGTAAACAAAATACGAGATGAAAAAGACAGACGAGTGTATTTATTAAGTCTTACAGAAAAGGGCAAACAGCTTTTCAAAGTTCACCAGAGATTTCATTTGGAATTAGTAAAATCTCTTATTGTGGATTTATCTGACTATGAGGCTGATATGTTTATAGAGGCTTTAGGTAGCCTTACAAGTTTTTTGACAAAAAAATATAATAGAGGAGAATAAAATGATAAGAACAGGAATAAAAGCTGTTGATTATTATGTTCCTGAAAAGGTCGTTACTAATGATGACCTTAGCACTATAGTGGAAACTAATGATGAGTGGATAGCTTCCAGAACGGGTATCAGACGCCGTCATTTGTCAACAGGGGAAAATACATCAGAATTTTGCATTGAAGTGGGCAAAAAATTACTTTCAAAAACAAACACTAATCCAGAAGATATAGACCTTATTATTGTGGCTACTATTACTTCAGATTATTCAACTCCTAGTACGGCTTGTCTTGTTCAGGGGGCTTTAGGTTGTGAAAATGCTTGGGCTTTTGATTTAAGTGCAGCTTGTTCTGGCTTTGTGTATGCTTTAAGCGTTGCAGATAAATTTGTAAAAAGTGGTCAGTACAAAAAGGTTCTTGTTTTCGGTGCTGAAACACTTTCAAAGATTGTAGATTGGACAGATAGAGCAACTTGTGTTCTCTTTGGTGACGGTGCCGGTGGTGCTTTAGTAGAACCTAGCGAAGACAGTGGGGTCATTGATGAAGATATGCACAGTAAGGGTGAAGATGGTCTTAAACTTACTGGTGGCGAAAGAAAAGTCAGAAATATGGTTTACAATCCAGAAGAAGAAAATAAAAATTATCTTGAAATGGACGGAAGAGCTATATTTAACTTTGCAACTAAGATTGTTCCAAAGAGTGTTAGTATTCTTTTAGAAAGAAATAATTTGACTGTTGATGATATAAAGTACATTGTACCTCATCAGGCAAATTCAAGAATAATAGAAGTTGTAGCAAAGAAACTTAAAACTACAATGGACAAGTTCTTTATTAATGTAGATGAATTTGGTAATACTTCTGCTGCTAGTATTCCTATTGTCCTTGGGCATATGGATAGCAAGGGTCTTATTCAAAAGGGAGACTACATAATTATAACTGGCTTCGGCGGTGGACTTACTTGGGGTAGTACCCTCATTAAATGGTAAATAATTAAAAAGATATAGAAAGGTTAACAGGTGAAAAAATGAAATCAAGAATTTGTGAAATGTTAGGTATTAAATATCCAATTTTCCAGGGTGCTATGGCATGGATTGCTGATGCAAGTCTTGCGTCTGCTGTTTCTAATGCAGGTGGTCTTGGTATTATTGCAGCAGGTAATGCTCCTGCAGATATTGTTAGAGAAGAAATCAGAAAGTGTAAAGAACTTACAGACAAGCCTTTTGGTGTAAACATTATGCTTTTATCTCCATTTGTAGAAGATATTGTTAACCTTGTCTGTGAGGAAGGCGTAAAGGTTGTTACAACTGGTGCAGGTAACCCATCTAAGTATATGGACAAGTTTAAGGAACACGGCATCAGCCTTATTCCTGTAGTACCTAGTGTTGCTCAGGCTAAGAAAATGGAAAAAATCGGTGCGTCTGCTGTTATTGCTGAAGGTATGGAAAGTGGTGGCCACATTGGTAAGCTTACTACTATGGCTTTAGTTCCTCAGGTTGTAGATGCTGTTTCTATTCCTGTTCTTGCAGCCGGTGGTATTGCTGACGGCAGAGGTATGGCAGCTGGCTTTATGCTTGGTGCAGAAGGTGTACAGATTGGTACTCGTTTCCTTGTTGCTACTGAATGTACAGTACACGAAAACTACAAGGCTAAGATTTTAAAGGCTAACGACCTTGCAACAGTTATTACTGGTCAGATTACAGGTCACCCAGTAAGAGTTATTAAGAATAAGCTTGCTAATGCTTTCCTTGCTGCTGAAAAAGAAGAAGGTTCAAAGGAAAATCCAGATATGGCAAGATTTGACCAGCTTGGTACTGGTGCATTACAGAAGTCTGTTAAGTTAGGCGATGTAGACAATGGTTCTGTAATGAGTGGTCAGATTGCTGGTATGGTAAACAAGGAAGAATCTTGTGCTGAAATTATAGAAGAAATTATGACAAAGTTTAATGAACTTGTAAAGTAACAGGAGGAAGAAATGAAAACTGCGTTTATTTTTAGTGGTCAGGGTGCTCAGAAAGCCGGTATGGGTAAAGAGCTTTATGACAATTTTGAATGTGTAAAGAAAGTTTTTGATGAAGCTGATGAAGCACTTGGTTTAAAGATTAGTGACATCTGCTTTAACGAAGACGAAAGATTAAATGAAACTGAATATACACAGCCTGCTATTCTTACAATGAGCGTTGCTGTACTTAAGTTAATGGAAGAAAAGGGCTTAAAGGCTGACTATGTTGCCGGTCTTAGTCTTGGCGAATATTCTGCTCACGTTGCAAGTGGTACATTTGACTTTGCAGATGCAGTTCAGCTTGTAAGAAAAAGAGGTCGCTTTATGACTGAAGCTGTTCCTGTTGGCGAAGGTGGTATGTGTGCTGTTCTTAACTTAGATGCTGACAAAATTCAGGAGGCTTGTGACGAAGTTAAGTCTATTGGTAGATGTATGATTGCTAACTATAACTGCCCTGGTCAGATTGCTATTGCCGGCGATAAGGCTGCTGTAGAAAAGGCATCTGAAATCGTAATGGAAAAGGGTGCAAGAAAGGCTGTTATGCTTAATGTTAGTGGTCCTTTCCACACTTCACTTCTTGCTCCAGCATCTGAAAAGCTCAATGCTGAATTACAGCATATGACTATTAAGGATATGGAAATTCCAGTTATTACTAACTTAACTGCTGATGTAGTACCATCAAAAGACGAAGTTATTGACATTCTTACAAAGCAGGTTATGAATCCTGTTAAGTGGGAACAGTCTGTAAGAAAAATGATTGAATTAGGTGTAGACACATTTGTAGAAATGGGTCCGGGTAAGACACTTTCTTCTTTTGTAAAGAAGATTAGCAAAGATGTTGCTGTATATAATGTTGAGGACTTAAAGTCCCTTGAAAAGACTTGTGGAGGTTTAGGATGTTAAAGGATAAGACTGTTATTGTAACAGGTGGTGCAAAGGGTATTGGTAAGGCTATTGCTCTTGCATTTGCAAATGAAGGTTGTAACATTGTTTTAAATTATCGTTCAACTTCTCCAGAAGAAGTAAAGGCTGAAATTGAGGCTAAGGGCGTAAAGTGCTTTACTGTTCAGGCAGATGTAAGCAAATTTGATGAGGCTCTTAAATTAGTTGAGGCTGCTAAGGAAGAATTTGGTACTATTGATGTACTTGTAAATAACGCAGGTATCACTCGTGACACTCTTATGATGAGAATGAGCGAAGAAGATTTTGATGCTGTTATTAATACAAATCTTAAAGGTTGTTTCAATATGATGAAGCATGCTAGCAAGATTATGATGAAGCAAAAAAGTGGTGCTATTATCAATATGAGTTCTGTTATTGGTGTAGCTGGTAATATTGGTCAGGTAAACTATGCTGCAAGTAAAGCCGGTGTTATTGGTATGACTTATTCAGTAGCTAAGGAACTTGCTCCAAGAAATATTACTTGTAATGCTATTGCACCAGGTATGATTGCAACAGATATGACAGATGTTTTAGCTGATAAGATGAAGGAAAGTATTTTATCAAATATTCCTTTAAAGAGATTTGGTCAGCCGGAAGAAATTGCAGAAACAGCCGTATTCCTTGCTAAGTCTAAGTATATTACTGGTCAGGTAATCAGAGTTGACGGCGGTATGGTAATAGGTTAAGGAGGATTTATTTAATGGAAAGAAGAGTAGTAATTACAGGTATCGGTGCATTAACACCTATTGGAAATAACACAGCTGAATTTTGGGACGGTCTTAAGAATGGTAAGAATGGTATTGCCCATATTACTAAGTTTGACACAGAAGCTGTTCAGAGTAAGGCAGTTTGTGCCGGTGAATTAAAGAACTTTGACCCAACAACAGTTGTTGAAAAGAAAGAAACTAAAAGACTTGATATGTTCAGTATCTATGGTATGGCTGTTGCTGATGAAGCAGTTAAGATGTCAGGTATTGACCTTGAAAGCATTGACAAGCATAAGTTTGGTGTAGTTTTCGGTTCTGGTATTGGTGGTTTAACTACTATTGAAGAACAGGGCAGAAGACTTGTAGAAAAAGGTATTAACAAGATTGCTCCATTATTTATTCCTATGGCAATAAGTAATATGGCAGCAGGTAATATTGCAATCCGTTTTGGTGCAAGAGGTACTTGTATTGATGTTGTAACAGCTTGTGCATCAAGTACAAACTGTATTGGCGAGGCTTTCAGAAATATTAAGCATGGTTATTCAGATTATATTATTGCTGGTGGTTCTGAAGCATCTATTTGCGAACTTGGTATTGGTGGTTTCGCAGCATTAAAGGCACTTTCTACAAGCACAGACCCAGACAGAGCATCTATTCCTTTCGATAAGGAAAGAGGTGGTTTCGTTATGGGCGAAGGTGCAGGTGCAGTATTTATGGAATCTCTTGAATCTGCTCAGGCTAGAGGTGCTAAGATTTTAGCAGAAGTTGTTGGTTATGGTTCAACTTGTGATGCTAACCATATCACAAGCCCATTACTTGATGGCGACGGTGCTGTTAAGGCTATGGAAGCTGCTATGGACGAAGCTGGTATTGAAAAGACAGAAGTAGGCTACATCAATGCTCATGGTACAAGTACACACATTAATGACGCAGCAGAAACTTTAGCTATTAAGACTTGCTTTGGCGATTATGCAAAGGATATTAACATTAGCTCAACTAAGTCTATGACAGGTCACTTATTAGGTGCTACTGGTGCAGTTGAAGCTGTTGCATCTGTTTTAGCTCTTGAAAATAGCTTTGTACCACCTACAATTGGTTACAAAGTTCCTGATGAAGAATGTGACTTAAACTACACTCCAAACAAGGGTGTTGAAAGAGATATTAAGTATGCTTTAAGCAATACTTTAGGCTTTGGTGGTCACAATGCTGTATTATGTTTAAAGAAGTGGGAGGACTAATAATATGATGGATATTAAAGAAATTCAGTCAATTATACCTCATCGTTATCCATTCTGCCTTATTGACAGAGTTCTTGAACTTGAAGAAGGTAAAAAGATTACAGCAATTAAGAATGTAACAATGAACGAAAACTTCTTTCAGGGTCACTTCCCAGGAGAACCTGTAATGCCAGGTGTTCTCATTATTGAGGCTATGGCACAGGCTGGTGCTGTTGCAATTCTTTCTATGGAAGAAAATAAGGGTAAGATTGCATACTTTGGTGGTATTGACAAGGCTAAGTTCAGAGGTAAGGTAACTCCTGGCGATACACTTAGATTTGAAGTTGAAATTGTTAAGCTTAAGAAAATGGCTGGTATTGGTAAGGGCATTGCTTATGTAGGCGATAAAAAGGTTGCAGAGGCTGAAATGACATTTATGTTTTAAGGAGATACAAAATGAAACTATTTGAAAATTTTAAATTGCCTGATGTGGAAGCACTTAAAAATACAGTAGAAGCAATTAAGGATAACCTTACTCCTGCTGAAAAGGCAAAAGAATCTTCTAAGGATAAATCAAAAGAAACTGCAAAGGAAGAAGTTCCTGCAGGTTGTATTAAATGCCCATCTTGTGGCAATATCTTAGAAAAAAAGGCTTTAGGCAGATTAAAGATTTGTCCAAAGTGTGCTAAGCTCTTTAGACTTAATTCAAAGGATAGAGTAAAGACTATTGCTGATGAAAATTCATTTGTTGAATTTGATATAAATATGGAAGCAAAGGACCCTCTTAACTTCCCTGATTACAAGACAAAGATTAAGTCTGTACAGGAAAAGACAGGTCTTAAGGATGCTATCCGTACCGGTAAGTGTACAATAGGTGGATATGAAACAGTTTTAGCTGTTATGGACTCTACTTTCCTTATGGGTTCAATGGGTTCTGTTGTAGGCGAAAAGCTTACTAGAGCTTTTGAGTATGCTACAGAAAACAGACTTCCTATTATTGTATTCACTTGTTCCGGTGGTGCTAGAATGCAGGAGGGTATTGTTTCTCTTATGCAGATGGCTAAGATTAGTGCTGCTTGTGCAAAACATTCAGAGGCAGGTTTACTTTATATTACAGTTATTACTGACCCAACAACAGGTGGTGTAACAGCTAGTTTTGCTATGCTTGGGGATATTATACTTGCTGAACCTAAGGCTCTTATTGGTTTTGCCGGTAGACGTGTTATTGAAGGTACAATTAAGCAGAAACTTCCAGATGAATTCCAGACTGCTGAATTCTCTCTTGACCATGGCTTCGTAGATGCTATTGTAGATAGAGAACAGTTACCTCAGACATTAATGACTATTTTGAAATTACATAATTGCAAGAAAGGCGGTGCTGAAAATGCCTAAGGCTTTTGACAGAGTCAGAATTGCAAGAAAGGTATCCAGACCGACCTCTCTTGATTATATAACTCATATTTTTGAAGATTTTATTGAATTCCATGGTGACAGAAATTTTGCTGACGATAAGGCTATTGTTGGTGGTATTGCATCTTTAAATGGTGTACCTGTTACTGTTATTGGTATTCAGAAGGGTAAGACAATGGAGGAAAATATCGAAAGAAACTTCGGTTCTCCTCATCCAGAGGGCTACAGAAAGGCTCTCCGTCTTATGAAACAGGCTGAAAAGTTCAATAGACCTATTATCTGCTTTATTAACACAAGTGGTGCATACTGTGGCGTAGGTGCAGAGGAAAGAGGTCAGGGTGAAGCTATTGCCAGAAACCTTTTTGAACTTGCTAAAATTAAAGTTCCTACTATTTCTATTGTTATTGGCGAAGGTGGTAGTGGTGGTGCATTAGCCCTTGCTGTAACAGATAGGGTATGGATGCTTGAAAACAGTGTTTACTCAGTTCTTAGTCCTGAAGGCTTTGCAAGTATTCTTTGGAAAGACCCTAAGAGATTTCAGGAGGCTGCTGACGTTATGCGTCTTACAGCACAGGACTTATATGAACTTGGCGTAATCGAAAAGGTTATAAAAGAAGTTAATGGTGGTTGTCAGAATGACTTTGGCTTCACAGCTAACCTCTTAAAATCTAAGTTAGAGATTGAAGTTAATATTTTACAGTCAAAGGATTTAGAAACTCTCTTAAAGGAAAGATATGAGAGGTTTAGAAAATATGGCGAATTTAGTGAATAATAAGTAGTAAATTGCCTATTTATAGTTGTTTTGTTTAGTAAATAAACCCTGTTTCAAAATTGAAACAGGGTTTATTGTCGTTTAATTAAATTAAAAAAATTTCTACATAATAAAAAAACCTCACAACAGACGAAAACTGTTTTAGAGGCATCATTGCGTATATCTAAATCTATATTTATAAATTTTTTGTGTATAGTTTATTTTTTTCTTCAATTATTTTTACTATTTCACTAGGACTAACATTTAATGCTTCAGATATTTTAAAAATAGTATCAAGATTTGGTTTTCTTCTACCTTTTTCTATCATACTTAAATGGGTTCTTGATATACCAGCAAGACCACTTGTTACTTCTTGAGACAGTCCTTTTTTAGTTCTTAATTCACAAATAACTTGTCCTACTATTTTAGCATTGAGCATTTAATCACCATATATTTTCATACTTAAATTAATTAAAAAAGTAACTTGTAATAGTATTAAGAGCTTAATCTATAAAATTTTTGATAATATCTTGTAATAATTTACCAGTTACTAACTCATTGTGATTATATATTAATATGCTTTGGATTTTGTATACAAATGTAGACAATACTAATAAATATATATGATAGAATTAAATCAAGAATTAAGAAAAATTATTAATTCTGTAAATAAATGTATTAAAATTTTCTTAATTCTATAACAAAATATTATAAAACTGTTAAGAAAGGGTGAGTTATTATGGTAAGAAAAACGAAATTATCAAGGATTATAGCTTTTTTTGTAGCTTTTACAATGCTTATGAGCTTTGCTCCTTGTATAACTTTTGGGGAAACAGTTGAAAATAATGTAGTTCAAGTTGGGGATAAAAACTACAGTACACTTCAGGAAGCTGTAAACAATGCCAATGAAAGTGAAACAGTTAAGTTATTACAAGACACACAGGAAAATATAACAATTCCAAGTGATAAAAATATTGTATTAGACTTAAATGGAAAAGTAATTGACGGTGGTACTGATACAAAAGACGAAAATGGTAAAGTAGTAGAAAATAACAAGGCTACAATACTAAACAATGGTACAGTAACAATAAAAGATAGTAGTGCAGAACAGACAGGAACAATAAAGCGTTCAGATGAAAACATAGGTGGCTATTATGTTATAGACAATCAGGGAACAATGACCATAGAAAGTGGTAAGGTTTATAACAATACAGCAAATAGCAATGGTTCATCACTTATAAGAAATGGTGGAAATAGTTCAAATACAGCAAATAAACTTATAATAGCTGGAGGAACAATAGAACAGGATAATTTCATAGCTATAAAAAATGATGAATTTGGTGTGTTAGAAATAACAGGGGGAACTATAGCATCAGAAAAAGAATCAGCAATACAGAATTGGACAGAGGCAAAAATAACAGGTGGTACTATAACAGGTACTATATACACATTATCTTATACAGAAAGTAGTAAAACAAGTATAGGTGGAAGTGCCATAGTAACAGGAAATGTGTATGCAAGAGCATACCTTAGTAATGGAATAGTACCAACAGTAGAAATAACAGGCGGTACACATAATATTAAAACTTGGAGGTCCATAAATAATGGTGTAATAAGTGTATCAGGCGGTTCATTTGAAAGTGCAGTTCCAGATGAATATTGTGCAAATGGATATGCTCCAAAATATAATGAAGATAGTACATCAGATTACAAGTATGGAGTTTCTGTTAAAGATGGCTATTATGAGGTTAGTGACTATATAGATGACAGTAATGACAATGTGCCACAAACATCAGATAGTAATAAGATATTTGCTGGTTGGTATACAGATGATACATATAGCACAACCTATGAGGAAAATAAGGGATTAGCTTTTGCCAAATTTGTAAGTAAAGATGTTTTAGGTATTAGATACCAAATTCCAGTAAATACAACTTCTGAAAGTGAATCAACTGCCCTTAGAATTGTATCATCAGTAGATTCTGTAAATTATAATGAAGTTGGATTTGATATTAGTATAAATGGTAATACAATATCTAAAAATACAACAACTGTTTATAATTCTATAATTGCTAATGTCGGAGATAGCCAAAAACTATATGATAATGCTGGTGAAGTGTTTGATACAGATTCAAAATATTTCTTTGCTTTAGTTGTAAATGATATTCCAAATAGTGATTTTAATACAGAAATAACACTAAAGCCTTATTGGATAATTCAACAGGGCGAGCGTAAGATTTATGGCCCATCACAGAGTTTTAGTATAAGCGATATTATTGACCAGACAAGTAACAATTGATAGGGGGAATACAATATGAAAAATTATAAGAAACCAAGTATAGATATTATTGTATTTAAGCAGAAAGATAGTGTAATGAAACTTAGTAATGCTGGAGTAGGTACAGGAGGGTCAGTCTCTTGGGGTGACCTTGTAGGTGGAAATTCAAATAATAATAAAAATTTGAATAGTTAATAAAATTGGGTATTCGTAGATATGTTTACGAATACCCTTTTTGTTTTGAATTATTGTTCTATTATTTCTCCACAAGCTATCTTTTTGCCTGAATTTCCACTAGGCTGTGTTGTAAAATCGTCAGGTTGTGAATGTATTATAACTGTTCTTCCTATTATTTCATTTACAGTAAATTTGTTTATTAAAACTGACATAAAGGCATATCCATTGTTTGAAAAAAGTGGTGGCAAGTCTCCGGCGTGATATGGGTGAGGGCAGTTTGTAGGATTGTAATGACCTCCTGCATTTGCAAAAGGGTCATTTTCATTTCCTGTACAAGCATTACCTTCGTGAATATGGAAACCGAAAACTCCACCGGAACAGTTTTGTTCCACAGGTAGCCCATGAACCTCTGCTGTTATTAAAACACCGTCTTGTATCTGATGAAATGTAATTCTGCCTTGTAGGCGAGGATATTCTGCACTTCCATATACATAAGCTATAGCTTTTTCATTCATTGTATCACCTCAATTTATTCTTATGCTGGGTATGAAGTGAATAAAACATATTTATTTCACTTGATGTAAATTTATTGACTAATAATAAAATAGAATATATAATGTAATAAAGGGAGATAATATCTTTCAAGGAGGTGTAGAGTATGGCAACAAAAAGTTTATTGAAAGATGTTGAAATTAAGACAAAGAAATTAAGTCGAGAGTTTGCTAATGCTCTCGAAATCTCAATAGTAAAATCAGAAGAAGACAACTTCAATAGGAAAACATTAGATATAGATTGTGTAGAGTTAAAGGGAGAAGAAATCAAAAGATTTTTTAATATGAAGTGACTATGATTGATTTGCAGATAAAACAAAGATTTATTTCGATAAATTTAAAAGATTTGGTGGAGCAAATGGGAGAGGATGCTACTAAAAGCATCCTTTCTTCTTTTGAGTGCCCAATGAATAAGGATGTTGAAATTTTTATTCGAGATAAGGCTATTGAATTTACAAAACATGGTATAAGCAGTACCCATTTGGTATTTTGGGAGTCTTGTTCGAAAGAGTTTGGAAATGTAAGGGAATTTGTTGGATATTATACATTAACAACAAAGAGTATAATACTTTTTAGGGATTTACTATCAAAAAATATGTGGTCAAAAGCTACTAAATTTGCTAATAATGAAGTTATAGATGGAAAGTGTACCATTTCTGCAATATTGATTGGTCAATTAGGAAAAAATTTTGCTAATGGAAATGATACCTTGATTAAGGGAAATGAATTATTAGGATTAGCAATAGATAAAGTGCGTTCCATTCAAAGAGAAGCAGGAGGAAAATTTACATATTTAGAATGTGAAGATAAAGAGTTTCTTTTGAATTTTTATCAAAACAATGGTTTTATAAAATTTGGTAAAAGAAAATTAGATATGGATGAAACTGATTTATCTGGAGATTATTTAATACAGTTTTTGAGATACTTACATTAGAAAAGATTCTTGTTTTCAAGAATCTTTTTTAAGATGATTGGAAAGATAAATTCGACGTCTTGACAAGTTAAACTATAAAATTTTGCGAGGTAAAAAATGAAAGATGAAAAAATTATAAATGGCATAAACAAGGTCAGAGCTGAATTTTCTTTAATTGTATATTATGGAGTTATACTGTCTATTTTGATAAAAGTATTCTATTTTGGCTGTGGATTTAATGATATTATTACTGAGTATATTATAGTTGTGGCATTTCCTATTTATCAGCTTATAAGAACTGCTATGCTTAAAATAAATATGTGGAATAGTGAAAAGGGAAGAAAGAAAAGTACACAATGGATTTATGCTATAGTTGTAATTGCTTTTGTTAGTTTGGGATATTTGTATATATGGCATACTAAGAAAAATTTTGGTGTTGAAAGTGGATTAAATTACTTGTTGTTTATAGGTTGTTTTGCTGTTGTCTATTTTATTACAGGAAAATATAGAAAGCATTTAGAGAAAAAGTATGAAGATGAGTTTTCCCATTATGATAAATCGGACAAGGAGTGACAATTAAAAATATTTTTTTACAGGACAGGCAATTTTTTAGAAATAGTTCATAGAATTAAGTGTACTCAAAATTATGGAGGTATTTAATTTATGAACTTCAATAACAATTCCTGCCTTTGGATTATTTTAATCTTATTATTCTGTGGCTGTGGCGAAAACGGATTTGGTAACTTCGGCAACTGTGGTTGTGGCTGTGAAAACGGTATGGACAATTGCTGGATTATTATCATTATTCTTCTTTTCTGCTGCTGTGGAAATAATTCAAACTGTGGCTGTGGTGGTTGCGACAGCAAGTGCTAAATTGTGCAGGAAATGTTTGACTTCCTGTAACTGAAAAGGGTACAAAAAAGGCTCTGTGGTTTTTTCACAGGGCCTTTTATAGTGTCAAAAGTATATATTAGAAATTTTCAGCCATAATTTCAAAGTAAGCCTGAGGGTGCTTACAAGTTGGACATACCTTTGGAGCAGATTCTCCATAGTGAATGTGACCACAGTTACGGCAAATCCATAACTTTTTACCTTCTGATTTGAAAACAGTGCTATTATTGATATTGTCAATTAACTTCTTGTATCTTTCTTCGTGATGAGCCTCAATCTTTGCAACTAAATCAAAGAGTTTTGCAATATCGTCAAAACCTTCTTCTCTTGCTTCCTTTGCAAAAGTTGGGTACATATCTGTATGTTCTTCGTTTTCGCCGGCAGCTGCAGCTTTAAGGTTATCCATAGTATTGCCAATACCGTCTAAGAGCTTGAACCACAATTTAGCATGTTCCTTTTCGTTGTTAGCTGTTTCAAGGAAAATAGCTGAAATCTGTTCGTAACCTTCTTTTTTAGCTGTACTTGCAAAGTATGTATACTTGTTACGAGCCATAGACTCACCAGCAAAAGCTGTCATTAAATTTTTTTCTGTTTTTGAACCCTTTAATTCCATAAATCATACCTCCTAAATAATAATTATTATTCTTTAAGTTAAGTATAGTATATCACTTTAGGTAAAATTTGTCAATAACAAAAAATATTTTTCTAAAGATTACAAGTGTTGATTTGATTTTTTGTGGCAACAATAAAAATATAAAACAATAGAATGGGGCGTGAATATGGAAAAATATATAGTTACAAAAAGTCAAAATCTTTCAGGGGTTGTTGAAATTGGTGGTGCAAAAAACTCAGTTTTGCCTATAATGGCTGGCTGTTTACTGACGGGAGAAAAATGTGAAATTAAAAATGTTCCAAAATTAACTGATGTGGAAATTATGGTGCAATTGCTTAGAGATTGTGGTGCAGAAGTAAATTTTGATAACAGTCTTAGTATATACTGTAATGAAGTTTTTAATCAAATTGCAAGAGATGAAAAAGCAAGGGACATAAGAGCATCTTTTTTGCTGGCAGGAGCTATGTTAGGTAGATTTGGTAAGGCCGTTATGCCTATGCCGGGAGGTTGTAGTATCGGTTTAAGACCAGTAGATTTGCATTTAAAGGGTTTTACAAGTCTTGGTGCAGAATGTAACATTGAGCAAGGTATGGTAAATATTGAGGCAAAAGAGTTAAAGGGTAATGATGTATATTTGGATTTTCCCAGTGTAGGTGCAACTGAAAATATAATGCTGGCAGGAGTTTTGGCAAAGGGTGAAACTACAATAAGTAATTGTGCCATAGAGCCTGAAATTGTGGATTTGGCAAAGTTTTTAAATTCCATTGGTGCAAAAATAAGTGGTGCCGGTACTGATACAATTGTAATAAAAGGTGTAAATGAATTAGGTGGTTGCTGTCACAGAGTAATTCCGGACAGAATAGAGGCAGGTACTTTTATGATTGCTGTTGCCGGTGCCGGAGGTAATGTAAAAATACAAGATGTAATACCTGAACAGCTACGACCTGTTATTTCAAAACTAAAAGAGGCTGATGTTGAAGTTAAGGAAGATGAAAATTCTGTCACAGTGTGTTCAGACGGATTTATAGCAAACACAGATATTAAAACTATGCCTTATCCCGGTTTTCCTACAGATATGCAGGCACAATTTATGGGGCTAATGTGTGGTGGACTTGGCACAGGTATAATAAACGAAACGGTTTTTGAAAACAGATTTATGCAAGTACCTGAATTTATAAAAATGGGTGCAGATATTACTATAGAAGGAAGATGTGCTGTTGTAAAAGGTGTGGAAAAAATGAAAGGAGCAAAAGTAAGGGCAACAGATTTAAGAGCCGGTGCAGGTCTTGTGATTACAGGATTAAGAGCAGAGGGAGTAACTGAAATTACGGATATTCACTATATTGACAGGGGCTATGAAAATTTTGACGGAAAATTAAGGGGCATAGGTGCAGATATTATTAGAATAAATGAACAGGCTGTGCAATAAATTCTAAAGAGGTGATAATGTGAAAAAAATATTACTGTCTTTATTAATTGCAATAGGTCTTGGTGTTAGCAATAACAACAAGGTGGAAATACCGGCTTGTTCAATAGTTGAAACCAAAGAAGAAAAGCAAGACAAAGTTACGGAAAATATTCAGACCCAAAGAGATGATAAGTTAGAAAATTATGTAATAGGTGTTGTGGCAGGGGAAATGTCAGTATCTTTTCCCTATGAGGCTTTAAAGGCACAGGCTGTTGCATCGAGAACCTATGCAGTAAGAGGTGCTAATGGCAATAAAAATTTTGACTATACTAAATTAAAGCAAAACTATATTTCTGTTGATAAAATGAAAAAAATGTGGGGAAAATCCTTTGATGAAAATTATAAAAAAATAAGTCAATGTGTAAATGCAACACAGGGAGAAATTTTGGAATACAATAACGAGCCAATATTAGCAGTATTTTGTTCTACTTCCAATGGAGAAACAGAAAATTGCAAAGATGTTTGGGGACAAGATTTGCAATATTTAACCAGTGTTGAGTCAACAGGGGACAAATATTCACCTTATTACAATGGCACTGTAACTGTTTCAGCAAAAACTGTAAAAAGTATATTTGGTTCTGAAAATATAGCTATAAAGGAAAGAACAAGTGCAGGGTATGTGGCGACTGTTTCTATTGGTGGAAAAGAATTTTCAGGCGAAAAAATAAGAACAACATTTCATTTAAAGTCCTGTGACTTTACTATAACTAGAAATGGAAGTGACATAGTTTTTAAAACAAAGGGCTATGGTCATGGAGTTGGTATGAGTCAATACGGAGCAGTTTATATGGCTAATAATGGAACAAAATATATAGATATACTTAGTCATTATTATAAGAATACAAATATTAAGAAAATATAAATTTACTTTGGGTAATATTGAATTGTGCTGTCTTTTGTATTAAAATAGTTAGAAATGAAAGGAGTTGTTTTTATGGATGAAAACGCAAAAGATAATAGAATAAATGACAGCAACAATTCCAAAAATAATAGCGATAGTAAAGTCTTTATTCGTATTCTTGTAATATCCTTGCTTATTACATTTGCTTTTAACGTTTTTTCTGTTGTAATGACAGCAAGAAGTCAAAGCGAATTGGAATATAGTAAATTTATAAAGTTAGTACAAGAAGGTAAGGTTGAATCCGTTGAGTTCCAAAGTGATAAACTCATTGTTAAGCCTTATAAGGATAAGTTGGAAGACGGTGACCAAAAGCTAGTAAATGGTGCAACAGTATTCTACACAGGTAGAGTTGGCGATGACGAGCTTGTAAAACTTTTAAAGGAAAAGAATGTTGAGTTTTATGCTCCTATACAGTATAATTCTCCAATCATTTCATTTGCATTGTCTTGGATACTTCCACTTTTGATTATGTATCTTGGTTTCACATTTATTATGCGACTTATGGCTAAGCATATGGGTGGAGGACTTGGTGGATTTGGAAAGTCCAATGCCAAAGTTTATATGGAAAAAACTACAGGTGTAACATTTGCCGATGTAGCAGGACAGGACGAGGCAAAAGAGTCTTTACAGGAAATTATTGACTTTCTTCATAACCCTACAAAGTACAATAAAATTGGTGCTAAACAGCCAAAAGGTGCTTTACTTGTAGGACCTCCCGGTACCGGTAAAACTTTACTTGCAAAGGCTGTTGCCGGAGAAGCAAAAGTAACATTTATGTCACTTTCAGGTTCAGACTTTGAAGAAATGTTTGTTGGTGTTGGTGCATCAAGAGTTAGAGAGCTTTTTAAATCAGCACAGGAAAATGCACCTTGTATTGTATTTATTGATGAATTAGATGCTGTTGGTGCAAAGCGTGACAACAGATTAGGAAATAATGACCAGACACTTAACCAGCTTTTGTCTGAAATGGACGGTTTTGATACTTCTAATGGGGTTGTAATACTTGCAGCAACTAACAGACCTGAGGTACTTGATAAGGCACTTTTAAGACCTGGTAGATTTGACAGAAGAATTATTGTTGAAGCTCCTGACTTAAAGGGTAGAGTTGATGTATTAAAGGTACATGCTGCTAAGGTACAAATGGATAGTGACATTGACTATGAAAAAATTGCCCTTGCTACAAGTGGTGCTACAGGTGCTGACCTTGCAAATATTGTGAACGAGGCAGCATTAAGAGCAGTAAGAATGGGTAGAGAAAAGGTACTTCAAGAGGATTTAATGGAATCAGTTGAAGTTGTAATTGCCGGTAAGGAAAAGAAAGATAGAATACTTAGTGAAAAGGAAAAGAGAGTTGTTGCAGTTCACGAAGTTGGACATGCTCTTGCAGCAGCACTTCAAAATCATTCTCAGCCTGTTCAGAAAATTACAATTATTCCTAGAACAATGGGTGCTTTAGGCTACACAATGCAGATGCCGGAAGAAGAAAGATATTTAATGAGCAAGGAAGAAATACTTGCTAAAATAGTAACTTATCTTGCCGGTAGAAGTGCCGAAGAAATAGAGTTTAATTCTATTACTACCGGTGCAAGTAATGATATTGAAATGGCAACAAAACTTGCCAGAAATATGATTACTCTCTATGGTATGAGTGATGAATTTGATATGATGGCACTTGAAAATGTGGAAAATAGATACCTTGACGGTACAAAGGTTTCTCTTGTAGGAGAACATACAGTTGCAGAAGTTGATAAGGCTGTTTTAGATGTAATAAAAACTTGTCATATAAAGGCTAAGAATATTATTGAAGAACAGAAAACTGCCCTTGAAGAAATAAGTAACTTCCTTTTCGAAAAGGAAACAATTTCCGGCGAGGAATTTATGGATATTCTTAAAAAGTATGTGGATTTCCCTGAAAAAGAGGAAAAGAAAGAAGAAAGTATTTCAGAAGAAAATAATAAATCTGAGGAATAACAATTTTAGGCTGTATCTTATGCAATATTGCATAGGTACAGCCTTTAAATATAATTGCAAAAATAAAATTTTAGTTTTATAATCATATTAGTGTTTTTCAACAGGTATTTTGAAATTTTTAATGATTTCACTATAACATTCATCGCAAAGGTCAAAGCTATGATTTTCGCCGTCAAAGCAAGAACCGTAACCCCATTCCTTATCAACTGAAAGACAGTCTGCTTTATGGCCGTACTTGTCTTGAGGTATAGGCTTGCCACAACCGTTGCAAACTATATCTGTTACCTTATATTCAGTTGTTGTTATGGTTTCTAGCTTTTTCATTGGGTTTTGACCTCCTTTGTAGTTTAGTTCAAGTATACTACAAAACACATAGCTTTGTATACAAGAAAAATTTGGATAGGAGTAATAAATATGAATAAATACAAAATTGATACACATACTCATACAGTTTCAAGTGGACACGCATATAGCACAGTAACAGAAAATGCAAAATATGCTGCGTCAATAGGTCTTGAAATTATTGGTATGACAGACCACGCACCTAAAATGCCGGGAAGTTGTGGATATTTACATTTTTTGAATTTAAGAATTTTGCCTGAATATATTGAAGGTGTAAGAGTTTTAAAGGGTATTGAGCTTAATATTTTGGACAGCACAGGAAAAGTGGATATGTCAGAGAGAATACTCAAAAATTTGGATATAGCTATTGCAAGTTTACACTTGCCTTGTATCGACCCAAAATCAGAAGAAGATTTTACAGAAACTCTTATAAATGTTATTAAAAATCCTTTGGTAAATATTATTGGACACCCGGGAGACCCACGTTATCCTATTGATGTTAAAAAGTTGGTAACAGCTGCCAGAGATTATAATACACTTTTGGAAATAAATAATTCATCACTTGACCCTAATGGTTCAAGAGCAGGTGGGGATAAAATAGTGAAGGATATTATTTTAGAGTGTAAAAAACAGGATATGCCTGTAATTTTAGGTAGTGATGCTCATTATATGACTTCTGTTGGGGATTTTACTAATGTTCAAAAACTTTTAGACGAGGTTGAAATGCCAGATGAGCTTATTATAAATACTGATACAGAGGCATTCAAGAAGTTTATTAGTCTTAAAAAGAAAAATTAAAGATATACACACCGAAAATAAATTTAATGTGTATAATTCATAAAAAGCATTGGCACAAGTGATATGCTACCTCTAAATACATAGAGGGCATACCACCATAGCCAATGCTTTTACTGTATTACAATATATATTGCCTGTTTATCAATTTCTTTAAAGCCGACAGTTCTGTAAATACTGAGAACGTTTATGACATCATAACATATGGAACAACTGTTGCTTATTTTCAAAAGTTCTTCGCAAATTTTACTTAATAATTTACTGCCATAGCCTTTATTTCTGGCATTTGGAGCAGTAACTAAAACGCTGATATTTGCAATATCTCGGCTCATATAATTGCACATTGTAAGGGCAACTATTTTCCCATTTTCTCTAGTGAAATATGTGTAGCCAAAGTTTACAAATTTCTTTGTATCTTCTGGGCTTAAAAGCATTTTGTATTCAATAGTGTTATTGAAGAAACCAAGTATTTCATCAACATTACTAGAGTCAGCTCTTTCAATAACAATGTCACTATAGTCTACAGGTGTAAATTCCTCTCTAAATAGTTTGCAAAGGAGAGTACCGTATTTTGTAACCACTTTAACGTAAGGTGTAAACTGTTGCAATATACTTTCTTCACCTTTCATTATTGAAAAGTTTATATTGTGGTTTTTTAAAAAGTCCAATATCTCCTTTGCCGGAACAATATCAGCATAAGAATAAACCATAAGATTATTGAGTACAACTGAAAAAATACAAGTCAATTTAGTTTTTTCATAGTATCCAAAAATATTACAGTTCTCTATATCTATACCCAAATCTTTTATAAAAATACGAACAAACTGCCCGAACATAGGCTTTTGTTGTAAACAATATTCAATATCTCCAGCATCTCGGCTGTTTAATTTTCTAATCATAGAATCTGCTCCTTTTAGAAAAACACATTCATATTTATATAGTATTATAAAGATTGATAAAAAATTATCTATCTTATTATAACTTGAAAGGATATATAAAGCAAGTAAATAATTGTAAAGATTAAAAAAATTAATTTTCAAAATTATAAAAAATGAATTTTTTTAAGTATAAACTTGCAAAAATTACTATTTTTAGGTTGAAAAACTTTATATTTATGGTATAATTATGCTATAACACATGCAAAAAATTCAAAAAGCAATGTTTTACTTACTCTTAAGATTACACAGGAGGATAAAAAAGTATGATAGAATTATTTAATACTGGTGCGTATCTCTTAAACGGCACAGAAATTGTAAAAGATGATGCTGATGCACAGAAAGTGCTTGCTTCTAAGAACATTAATGTTACTAAGGAAGAAGCTGCAAAGAATACTATTGCTTATGGTATTTTAGAAGCTCACAATACAAGTGGAAATATGGACAGTCTTAAAATCAAATTTGACTGTATGGCAAGTCACGATATTACTTACGTTGGTATTATCCAAACAGCTAGAGCATCTGGTATGGAAAAGTTCCCAATTCCTTATGTTCTTACAAACTGCCATAACTCACTTTGTGCAGTTGGTGGTACAATAAACGAAGATGACCATATGTTTGGTCTTAGTGCTGCTAAGAAATACGGTGGTATTTATGTTCCAGCACATCAGGCTGTTATTCACCAGTTTATGCGTGAAATGATGGCAGGTTGTGGCAAGATGATTTTAGGTTCTGACAGCCACACTCGTTACGGTGCTTTAGGTACAATGGCTATTGGTGAAGGTGGTGGCGAACTTGCTAAACAGCTCCTTCAGCAAACTTATGATGTAAAGCGTCCAGAAGTTATTGGTATTTACCTTACAGGTAAGCCACAGCCATTTGTAGGTCCTCAGGACGTTGCTCTTGCTATTATTGGCGAAGTATTTGCAAACGGATATGTTAAGAATAAGGTTATGGAATTTATCGGTGACGGTATTTCTAATCTTAATGCTGAATACAGAAATGGTATTGACGTTATGACAACAGAAACTACTTGTCTTTCTTCTATTTGGAGAACTGATGACGAAATCAAGAATTTCTATGAAGTTCACGATAGAGCAGAAGATTACAAGGAACTTAATCCTGGTTCTGTTGCTTACTATGATGGCATTGTTTATGTTGATTTATCAACTATTAAGCCTATGATTGCTATGCCATTCCACCCAAGCAATACATACACTATTGATGAATTAAATGCTAACCTTGAAGACATTTTAGCTGATGTTGAAAAGAAGGCTGTTAAGACTATTAACAATCCTGATATTCACTTCAAGCTTAGAGATAAGATTAAGAACGGCAGACTTTATGTAGACCAGGGTGTTATTGCCGGTTGTGCCGGTGGTACATATGATAATATTTGTGATGTAGCAGATATTTTAAATGGTCAGAGTATTGGTGCTGATGACTTTGCTTTAAGTGTATACCCATCAAGTCAGCCTGTATTTATGCAGTTAGTTGAAAATGGTTCTATATTTAAGTTAATGAATGCCGGTGCTACTGTACGTTCTGCATTCTGTGGTCCATGTTTTGGTGCAGGTGATGTTCCAAGTAACGAAGGTTTAAGTATTAGACATTCTACAAGAAACTTCCCTAACAGAGAAGGTTCTAAGCCGGGTAATGGTCAGATTGCATCTGTTGCTCTTATGGACGCACGTTCTATTGCAGCTACAGCAGTAAACAAGGGCTTCCTTACTTCTGCTGAAAATATTGATGTTGACTTCACTAAGCCTAAGTATTTCTTCAACAAGTCTGTATATGACAATAGAGTATATCAGGGCTTTGGTAAGGCAGACACAAGTGTTGAATTAAAGTTAGGTCCAAACATTACAGATTGGCCTGAAATGGTAGCTTTACCTGAAAACCTTCTTGTAAAGGTTGTATCACTTATTACTGACCCTGTTACAACAACTGATGAACTTATTCCTTCTGGTGAAACAAGTTCTTACCGTTCAAATCCTTTAGGTCTTGCTGAATTTACACTTTCAAGAAAAGACCCTGCTTATGTTGGCAGAGCTAAGGAAGTACAGGTTGCTGAAAAGGCTATTGAAGCCGGTAACTGCCCATCACAGGCATTCCCAGAAGTTAAGCCTATTATGGATACAATCAAGACTAAGTTTACAATTAGTAGAGATGTAATGGGTATTGGTAGTACAATTTTCGCTGTTAAGCCTGGTGACGGTTCTGCAAGAGAACAGGCTGCATCTTGTCAGAAGGTTCTCGGTGGTTGGGCTAATATTGCCAAAGAATATGCTACTAAGAGATACCGTTCTAACCTTATTAACTGGGGTATGCTTCCATTT
>UQYD01000014.1 GCA_900545305.1 uncultured Eubacterium sp. | reverse complement strand
ATACCAAGGGCAATATCAAGAGAAAGAGAACCTGTTGGAACACTTTCAACACTTTTATCTGCAGCATCTTCACCAAGACGCATAATTGAGCCTTTACCAAAGTTCTTTTCAATCTGACTTATTGCTGTCTGTAAGGCCTGATTTTTTGCCTCGTTCATTTCAATACTGTTGTTTTTCATATTTTCCTCCTGAGATTTACTTGCTTTTTAATAATTCCTGTCTTAAAAGAGCCAACACTCTTGCTGTTGCATAACTTCTTATTCTATTTCTTAAGCCTAGGTGAATATCAAGTCTTTCTACTGTAGCCTTGCCATTAATTGCTACACCGATATACACAAGACCTACCGGCTTTTCAACAGTTCCACCACCAGGACCGGCAACACCTGTTGTACTAATACCTACGTTTGTATTGCTCACTTTTGCAACACCAAGGCACATTTCCTCTGCTGTTTGAGAAGAAACTGCTCCCCACTTCTCTAATGTATCACATTTAACGTCCAATAAACGGGACTTACTCTCATTTGTATAAGTTACCATACCATTTACAAATGCTTTTGATGCTCCGGCATAGTCAACAATTCTTGATGCAACCATACCACCGGTACAACTTTCAGCTGTTGACAAAGTCCATTTTCTCTCCTCAAGTATTTTCATAATTGAAGATACAAGGGTTTCATCGTCTTCGCCGTAAATATAGTCGCCAAGTCTATTGTAAATTTCATTTACAACTGGTTCCATAATTTTTTCACACTCTGCTTTATCCTTACCTCTTGCTGTAACTCTGAAAAGCATTTCATTATCTTTTGCGTAAGGAGCAACTGTAGGATTTGTACTATTTTTAATGATATCGTCCATTATTTCTGATGCTCTGCTTTCGCCTACCTGAACAATGTGAATTTCTTTACTTAAAAGTGTGCAATTTGTCTTTTCTGCAAGGAAAGGAATAACACTTTCAGTAAACATAGGCTTTATTTCTCGTGGAGGTCCTGGGAGAACAATAATAATTTTGCCGTTTTCTTTTATAATACAGCCGGGAGCTGTACCATTATTATTCTTAAGGACTATGGAACCCTCTGGCATATAGGCTTGTTTATTATTTGTTTCTGCCATATATCTACCCTTAAAATGTTCTTTCAGTCTATCCATACTCTCTTGATGAAGATACATTTTTTTGCCAAATACTTCAGCAGCCATTTCCTTAGTAATATCGTCTTGTGTTGGTCCAAGTCCACCACTTGTAATAAGAATATCACTTCTGGAAAGTGCCTGTTCCATAGCCTCTTTAAGCCTTTGAGGATTATCTCCCACAACAGCCTGATGCTGAACAGTTATGCCCATATTTGCTAATTCCTTAGCCAAAAACTGTGCATTAGTATTTACTATATCACCCAACAAAATCTCTGTACCTACTGCAAGAATTTCTGCCTTCAAAACCATTACTCCTTTCAACTTGCTTTTGAAATAGTATAACACAACAGGGGAACAAATTGCAATAGTCAATCGAAAAAAAGTTCGAATGATTTTAAGTGAGAAAAAAATTATTGAAAATTTATCTATGTAGTGGTAAAATTAGATGATATGATAACTTTATTTTTACTGGAGGTAATAAAATGAGCGGACATTCTAAGTTTGCCAATATTAAGCACAAGAAGGAAAAGAACGATGCTGCTAAGGGCAAAGTTTTCACAGTTATTGGTCGTGAACTTGCAGTTGCTGTAAAGGCAGGCGGTCCAGACCCAGCAAGTAACTCAAGATTAAGAGATGCTATTGCTAAGGCAAAGTCTAACAATATGCCTAATGATACTATCGACAAGGCTATTAAGAAAGCAGCTGGTAACCTTGAAGCTGTAAACTACGAAGCAATTACATACGAAGGTTATGGTCCTAAGGGTATCGCTGTTATCGTTGAAACTCTTACAGACAACAAAAACCGTTCTGCAGCCAATGTAAGAAGTGCCTTTACAAAGGGTGGCGGAAATATGGGTACAAGTGGCTGTGTAAGCTTTATGTTTGACGAAAAGGGTCAGATTATTATTGACACTACAGAAGAAGATATTGACACAGACGAACTTGAAATGATTGCTATTGAAGCTGGTGCTGAAGATATTTCTATTGAAGATGACGGTATCGAAATCATTACAAACCCTGAAGACTTTTCACAGGTAAGAGAAGCTCTTGAAAAGGCCGGTATTCCTATGGCTGAAGCATCTGTTACTATGATTCCTCAGACTTATACTTCTCTTACTGATGAAGAAGATATTAAGAAAATGAACAGACTTCTTGACCTTCTTGACGAAGACGATGACGTAAAGAACGTATATCACAACTGGGAAGAAGCTGAATAATTATTTCAATGTAAAAGTTAGAAAATTTACATTTTATAATTCACTACAAAAAGAGCTGGCACAATGTGTCAGCTCTTTTGATTATCATATATTCTTAGCTATTTCATAGGCTCGCTCGTAAGCCGGAGTATCTTCAATAGCACCCTTTACTGCTGTATCTATGCCACAAATAACTCCTCTTTCAATACAGTTATCAAGGCAATCATCTGTGAAATCTCTCAAACCACTAAGGGTCTTTTCAATAACTGCTCTGTCTGGGTCTACAGAAGTACAAATGAAGTAAAATTCCTTATTTGAAATTTCTTCATATCTTGGCAAACATCTGTCTATAAATGTTTTCATTTGACCATTCATTATGTAGAAATACACCGGAGTTGAAAGCACAATAACATCTGCCTTTACTACCTTATCAAGTATTTCTGCCATATCATCATCTTGAACACATCTGTGAGTTGTACGACAAACACTACAGCCTTTACAGAAATTAATTTTTTTATCTCTCAGATATATAGTTTCTACCTTATTTCCTGTTTCTTCTGCACCCTTTGCAAACTGTCTGCAAAGTCTATCAGAATTACCATTTTCTCTTGGACTTGAAACAATAATCAGAACTTTTTTCATACAAATCACTCCCTAGAACAATCTTTACTTTAGTTTTACTCCCTTATTTTAATAAGGTCAAGAGTGTATTTTATTTTCGTTAATTTTCACATAATTAATACAAAAATATTGTTTAATATTTAGTATTAAAACTCTGTACTACCTCCATATTTCCTTAAAAAACAGTAGCAATTATTTTTATTTACATAAATCTCTATTTATGTTATCATACCTACAACACAAAGGAGAATATGAAAATGGAAATATACTTAGCACCCCTTGAGGGAATTACAAACAACATATACAGAGAAAGCCAGCACACCTACTTTGGAGGTATAGACAAGTATTTTACACCTTTTATTGCACCTAACGAACAAGGTATTTTAAACACCAAAGTAACAAGAGATATTTTGCCTGAAAATAACAAGGGTATGAACCTTGTACCTCAGATATTAACAAATTCTGCTGACGGTTTCATTGTAATGTGCAAAACTTTAGAACAGTATGGTTATACAGAATTTAACTTAAACTTAGGTTGCCCTTCCGGAACAGTAGTTTCAAAAGGCAGGGGTTCTGGATTTTTAGCATATCCCGATGAGTTAGACAAGTTTTTAGATGAAATATACAAAAGTGACTACAATATTTCGATTAAAACACGTATAGGCAAAGAAAGCCCGGAGGAATTTTACAGACTTTTGGAAATATATAACCAATACCCTCTTACTGAGCTTATTATACACCCTAGAACCAGAAAGGATATGTACAAAAAAACACCTAATTGGGATATGTATAAGTATGCTATTGAAAATTCCAAGCACAAGTTATGCTACAATGGAGATATTTTCACAGTAAAAGACTACAACAATTTTATAAAAGAATTCCCAAATACAAATACTATTATGGTGGGGAGGGGTATAATTTCAAATCCAGCCTTAGCCTGTGAAATAAAGGGTATCAAGAAATTAAACAAAGATGATTTATACAAATTTTATGAAAAAATGTTCAATGATTATCAGGAAATACTCTCCGGAGATACTCCTTTACTTCACAAAATGAAAGAAGTATTTGTATATATGATAGACTCGTTCACTGACTGTGATAAAATAGCTAAAAAAATAAAGAAAGCTAAAAATGTAAGGGATTTTAAAAATGCTGTTAATGAGCTTTTTATCTGTTGTGAAGTGAAGTAATTCTATAAATTAATTATAATAGACAATTAAACACCAAATAATCATGATGTTTAATTGTCTATTGATTTATTTTTCTATATATAATCTACTCATTAATGACCAACGTGTAGAATCTTCTTGTTCTATAATACAAGTTTCAGTACACTCTAACAACTCCTTAATTTCTCTCTTATTTGAGTCATCTATACAGATATAGAAATCATCGGTTAAATTCCATTTTACATCTATAGAATGTAAAGTGTATGGCTCTCTTGCATACATAGCTTTAAATTTACACTTTCCTTTTCTCCTTAGTTCTGATAAAATTTTCACTGCTTTAAGATAACCAAAATAATTTTTCTTATTAACAACATAAGGTTGTTTACACAAATCTCCCTCGCTTTCCATTACTGCTCTAAGTAAAAGTTCTGCTAAAAATTCTTTTTCTGCCATAACTTAAATCCTCCTAAAATAAAATACTTTTTTCACTACTTTTTTCCCCTTCCACTTTTAATGCAATTAAAACTAAAAAAAGTGAAATATTTTTTGTTACTTTTTTGTAAATTATATATTTCTAACTTATTAACAATCTACTTTTCCCGGTTTCATATTCGTCTATCTCTTTTTTATTATTTTCCTTATTGAGAAATTTTCCAATTGACAAATCAACAAGTAATGCTATAATAAACATATACCCCCTATGGGTATAAAGGAGGTAAAACAATGGATAAATGTTGTTGCAACACTGGTAAAACTAAACATCGTGATACTGCTGAATACAAAGCACTTATTACCCGTCTTAATAAAATTGAGGGTCAAGTAAGGGGTATCAAAAATATGGTAGAAAGCGATAGATACTGTGTAGACATACTTACTCAGGTTTCTGCTGTACAAAGTGCTTTAAACAGTTTCAATAAAATTCTCCTTTCACAGCACATAAAAACTTGTGTTATCGATGATATTAAAAGTGGGAATGATGAAGTTGTTGACGAACTTCTAAACACAATTCAAAAAATAATGAAGTAGGTGATATTTAATGAAAAAAGAAAAGTATACTGTTACAGGTATGACTTGTTCTGCTTGTTCCAGTAGAGTTGAAAAGGCAGTTTCTTCTCTTAAAGGTATGGAAAAAGCCTCTGTAAACTTGCTCACAAACTCAATGCAGGTAGAATATGATGACAGTATTTTATCTTCAAGTGATATTGTAAATGCTGTTGTAAATGCAGGCTATGGTATTGGTGGTTCTGATGCTACCTCTAGTTCTGCCAAATCAGAAAAGAACAATGAAAAAGACGAAATACTCCATAGATTGGTTTACTCTTTTGTATTCCTTTTATTCCTTATGTCTATATCTATGAGCCATATGATTGCTAAAACAGGTTTCCCTATTCCACAATGGTTCCAGAACATATTTTGGGGAAATGAAAATGCAATTACATTTGCCTTTGCTCAGTTTTTAATTGTATTGCCAATATTGTATCTTAACAGAATTTACTATATAAGAGGTTACAAAAACCTTTTCCATTTAAGTCCAAATATGGATACACTTATTGCCGTTGGCTCAAGTGCATCAATGTTCTACGGCATATTCGCTCTTTTCAGAATGAGTTGGGGACTTGGTCACGGTAATATGGACCTTGTAGGCACATACAGTATGGATTTATACTTTGAATCTGCCGGTATGATTGTTACACTTATTACCCTTGGTAAGTACCTTGAAAGTCGTTCTAAAAAGAAAACTAGCAAGGCTATTGAAAAACTTGTTGCCCTTGCACCAAAAGAGGCTGAAATCGAACGAAATGGTCAGGTTATGACAGTACCTGTTGAACAGCTTGTTGTTGGAGACATAGTTATTATTCGCCCTGGTGAAAGCATAGCTGTTGACGGTGTAATTGTAGAAGGTAGCACAAGTGTTGACCAAAGTGCCATAACCGGTGAAAGTATTCCTGTTGAAAAGCAGGTTGGTGACAATGTTGTTTCTGCATCTATAAACAAAAACGGCTTTATTAAAATCAGAGCCGTAAAAGTTGGTGAAAACTCTACTATAAATCAGATTATTAAATTAGTAGAAGAAGCTAGTTCAAGTAAAGCTCCTATTGCCAGAATGGCTGATAAAATTGCCGGTATATTTGTTCCTGTCGTAATGACTATAGCCCTTGTTACAATTATTGTATGGCTTATAAGTGGTGCATCATTTGAATTTGCCCTTTCAGCCGGCATAACAGTTTTGGTTATATCTTGTCCTTGTTCTCTTGGTCTTGCAACTCCCGTTGCTATAATGGTTGGTACCGGTAAGGGTGCTGAAAACGGTATTCTTATAAAGTCCGGCGAAGCCCTTGAAACTGCTCATAAGATTGATACAGTTGTTATGGATAAGACAGGTACTATTACAGAGGGTAAGCCAAAGGTTACAGATATTGTTGAGTATATAGACAAAAACAGTCTATTAACTTATGCTATTTCTCTTGAAAAAAATAGTGAACACCCTCTTGCTGAGGCTATTGTAAAATATTGTAAGGATAACAATATTTCTTCTGAAAGTGTTGAAAACTTTGAGGCTGTATTTGGTAAAGGTGTAAAAGCTACTTCTGATAACTCCACTATTTTAGGTGGAAACAGAGCCTTTATGAAAGAAAATAATATTGATATTTCAAAAATTGAACCACAAATCAACAGCCTTGCTGACGAGGGTAAAACACCTCTTATTTTTGCCAAGGACAACAATGTAATTGGTATTATTGCTGTAGCCGATGTTGAAAAGGAAACTTCAAGAAAAGCCATTGAAGAATTTACAAAAATGGGTATTTCCACAGTAATGCTTACTGGCGATAACGAAAGAACAGCAAAGGCAATACAAAAGCGACTTAATATTCCAAAAGTTATTGCTCAGGTACTTCCAGAGGATAAGGAAAAAGAAATCAGAAGATTACAAGATGAAGGTCATTGCGTAGCAATGATTGGTGATGGTATAAATGATGCCCCTGCTCTTGCAAAGGCTGATGTTGGTATTGCCATTGGTGCCGGTACAGACGTAGCCATTGAAAGTGCTGACGCAGTTCTTGTAAGAAATGATTTACTTGACGCCGTAAGTGCAGTAAAATTAAGTAAGGCAGTTATTAAAAATATTAAAGAAAATCTTTTCTGGGCATTTTTCTACAACTGTATTGGTATTCCTGTTGCAGCCGGTGTGTTATACCCTATATGGGGTATAAAGTTAAGCCCTATGTTTGGTGCTGCTGCAATGAGTTTAAGTAGTATCTGCGTTGTAACAAATGCTTTAAGATTAAGAAGATTTAAGACTTACAAATCTTCTGAAAAGGTTGAAGAAACTGTAATTGAAGTTAAAAAGGAGAATGAAAAAATGAAAAAGGTATTATCTATTGAAGGTATGATGTGTGGTCATTGTCAGGCTCATGTTGAAAAGGCTTTAAAGGCTATGAACGGTGTTACTTCTATTGAAGTAAGTCTTGAAAACAAAAACGCTACTGTTGAATTATCAAAGGATATTTCAGATGCAGAATTTAAGGCAGTTATTGAAGATGCCGGTTATGAATTAAAGAGTGTTCAGTAAAAAAAATAGCTTCCGACTTTTTAAGTCGGAAGCATTTTTATTTTTTTATAAATTATGAAAACCATTTCTCAAAACAGCTATAGCAATAAAAAGAGCAAAAAGAAGAATATACATTACAGTTAAAGCTACACAAATTATAAAGGCAATTAAACCGGCTCTGCTCCATGTGCTTTGAGTTTTATTAAATTCTTCTGGTGTTTTAAAATATCCATTTTGCCACGCCCATTTGTTGCCACAAGCACCACATACAAATGCCCAAATAAAACCTACGAAAGGTACAAGGCTTAGTAAAGGTAAATAACATCTGTTACCTACGCCCCAAATCCAGTTAAACATAAATGCTCCCCAGTTCCAACCTAACTTGGGTTGCTCCGGTACTGTGCTTTCATTTACAGTCTGATTTACATTATTTTCATCCATATTAACACCCCATTTTTCTTTTATTCTATCATATATTATTTTTATAGTCAATTTATTACAAATATTGTAAAATTGATTTTTATGTGTTAAAATTCTTTTTTTAGGAGGTGTCAAAATGAATAAAAATGTCATAGGTCATTTGCTTGCGTTTTTTACTGTATTTGTATGGAGTACGACATTTGTATCTTCTAAAATAATATTACAGTATATGACACCGGCACAGCTTGTTATAATTCGATTTTTTCTAGGATATATCGCCCTTTGGGTGTTCAAACCAAAGCCATTAATTATAAACAATATAAAAAAAGAAATTTATTTCATATTAGCAGGACTCTTTGGAGTTACACTTTATTTCTTGTTTGAAAACATTGCCCTTTTGTACACAATGGCATCAAATGTAGGAATAATAGTTTCTGTTGTGCCTTTCTTTGTTGCTATTTGTTCTGTCATTTTTCTGAAAGAACCTTTGCCAAAGATAAGTTTCTTTATTGGTTTTGTACTTGCTATAATTGGTATATGTATAATTGGAATAAAGGATTTTACAAGTGTTCATTTTAGTCCTTTGGGAGATTTCTTAGCCTTAATGGCTACTATTGTTTGGGCATTTTATTCCGTTACACTAAAGAAAATAAGTACATTTAACTATAACATACTTCAAACAACACGAAGAATATTTATGTACGGTGTAATTTTTCTTATTCCCATAGCTTTGCACAATGGACCATTGGATTTATCCGTATTTACAAACATAAAAATATTGGGCAACATACTGTTTCTCAGTTTTCTAGCATCAGCTACCTGCTATACAACTTGGAGCATAGCTCAAGAAAAATTAGGTGTAGTAAAAACAAGTGTTTACATATACCTCTCTCCTGTTATTACAACAGTTGCTTCTGCAATAGTACTAAAAGAAAATATAACATTTATGACTATTGTAGGTATTTGCCTTACATTAGGTGGACTTATATTGTCACAAAGCAAAAAGCTCGGTTAATGCCGAGTTTTTTTACGCTTTAATTGTTAACCATAAATATTTATATAGTTGACAATTAATTTTTATTGTGCTAATATGAAAATCATCAATTTATAAAAAAGGAGAGATTTTTTGAACACTAGAAAAATGATATTAACGTCAATGTTTGTAGCTATGATTGTAGCTGGAGCATTTATAAAAATTCCTGTACCTATTGTTCCATTTACACTTCAATTTCTTTTTACTATGCTTGCCGGCATACTTTTAGGAGGAAAAGACGGTTTTCGTGCTGTAGTAATATATATTTTTCTTGGACTTATAGGTCTACCTATATTTGCTGAAGGTGGTGGTTTTGCTTATATATTTAAACCTAGTTTTGGTTATATTATTGGCTTTGCCATAGCTTCTTATATTACAGGAACTATTGCAAACAAAAATTCAGAACCTACAATAAAAAGGCTTTTATGTGCTAACTTTATAGGTCTTGGAATAGTTTATCTTTTTGGAATGGTATACTACTATATTATGAGCAACTTTTATTTAGGCACACCTATAGGACTTTGGCCATTATTTTTATACTGTTTTATTTTGGCAGTCCCTGGAGATATTTTACTTTGTATTTTAGGAGCAATACTTGGAAATCGACTTGTCCCAATTATTAAAAAGAAAGGATACAACATATGAGCAAAAGTATATTTATAACAGGTACTGGTACTGATATAGGCAAAACCTACGTATCTGCACTTATAGTAAAAAAACTTAGACAAAAGGGAAATAAATCTGCCTATTACAAAGCTGCAATGAGTGGAAATATTCGCTGTTATGATGGTTCTCTGATTGCCGGAGATGCTTCCTATGTAAAATACATCTCCGGTACAGAACAGCCTATAGACAGTATGTGTCCATATATATATGAAAACGCCCTTTCTCCACATCTTGCATCAAAAATAGAAGGTAATCCTGTAAAAATGGATATTGTACTTAAGGGATATGAAGATTTGTGTAGCAAATATGATTATATAACAATAGAAGGTTCAGGAGGTATACTCTGTCCTATTACATTTGAAGAATATAAAATAATGTTACCAGATGTTATTAAGGCTTGTAATCTTGGCTGTATAATGGTTGCCGATGCCGGTCTTGGCACTATTAATGGTGTAGGTCTTACTGCTGAATATATGAAAAATCATAATATTCCTCTAAAGGGAATAATATTTAACCACTATATTCCAGGAAACATTCTACACGAAGATAATATTAAAATGTGTGAATACATAACAGGTTCAAAGGTTATTGCCTGTGTCAAAGATGGAGATACTGACATAAATATTACATTTGAAGAATTAGAAAAGCTATACGAATAGGAGGAGTATTCAATGATTTGGTATCCCTATGAACAAATGAAAACAATGAAACAACCTTACAAAATAGTAAATGCTGATGGAGTATATCTCTGCACCGAAAATAACAAACTCATAGATTCTGTATCCTCTTGGTGGAGTGTAATACACGGCTATAAACACCCTGAATTAACAAAAGCCATTACAACACAAGCTGAAAATTTTTCACACATAATGCTTGGTGGATTAACTCACGAACCTGTAGAAAAATTATCCAAAAAACTAGCAGAGTGGTTACCTGCTGATTTAAACTATTGTTTTTTCTCTGATTCCGGAAGTGTAGCTGTTGAAGTCGCCCTTAAAATGGCATTGCAGTATTTTATGAATAAAGGTGATGAAAACAGAACTATGGTGCTTGCTCTTGAGCACGCATATCACGGTGATACTTTTAAGACTATGGAAGTAGGCGATGATGAAGATTATCATTTTGTTCTAAAAGCCTATGGTAAAAGCAAAAATGTAATTCATATTCCCACAGAAATAAATGCTCTCGAAAAAGCCTTTGAAGAAAATCACGAAAAATTAAACTGTTTCATTGTTGAACCTTTACTTCAAGGTGCCGGTGGTATGCGTATGTATGATATTTCTTTCTTAGTTCGTGCAAGAGAACTTTGTAATAAATATGGTGTACTATTAATTTTTGATGAAGTTGCAACAGGCTTTGGAAGAACAGGAAACCGCTTTGTTGCCGATTTAGTAACCCCAGATATACTTGTGTTAGGAAAGGCTTTGACCGGAGGTTACATAGGTCATGCTGTTACAGTTGCAAATACAAAGGTCTATAATGGTTTCTATGACAACAATCCAAGTCACGCACTTATGCACGGTCCAACCTTTATGGGAAATGCTCTTGCTTGTAGTGTGTCCTTAAAATCTATTGAATTATTTGAAAATCAAAACTATATTTCAAAAATACATAAAATAGAAGAAATTACTAGGCGAGAATTAAAAGATTTTGAAGACAAAAGAATAAAAGAAATTAGAATTATGGGAGGTTGTGTTTGTATTGAAGTATATGACCCTTGTGTATTAAAAGGTTATCAACAATTTGCTTTTGAAAATGGTGTGTTTAGTCGACCATTTCTCAATTATCTTTATGCTATGGTACCTTATATTATTACAGAAGAACAGTTGGTAAAGGTATTAAACACAATGAAAAAATGGTTTCGAAAATAAAATTTAATATATTTTTATCCCCTAAATTTAACTCTAATTTATATATATTTAATTCTTAATTAATTGACAAAAAATATTCTATGAATTATAATATACCTAATTCACAGACTTAGTGTTAATGGTGGTTATTTCTCATCTATTACAAGCCTGCGTAAATTTTATTTTAGCTTTACAATGACGTAAATACAATGCCCTTTTCTCAATAAGGGCTTTTGTAATGTTTGAAATAATAAATGATATTATTGCTGGGAGGGTTTTCCTTGAAGGTTTTAATAACTACCGATTTTTATAAGCCTAATACTAATGGCGTTGTTCGTTCTGTAATGACATTAAAGTCAGCACTGGAACAACAGGGACACGAGGTCAGAGTTCTTACTCTAAATCAAACAGGCATAGTTAGGGAAAATGATGTATACATACTTCGTTCTATAAGTGCTGGTAAAATCTATCCCAACGCAAGAATAATGTTTGGTATGTGCAGAAGTGTTGTCAACAAAATTGTGAAATGGAAACCGGATATTATACATTCACAATGCGAATTCAGCACTTTCTTTTTTGCAAACAGAATAGCAAAAAAACTTAGAATACCTTTAGTACATACATACCATACCGTTTACGAAGATTATACTCACTATTTTTCCCCAAGCCATACAATTGGCAAGGAAATAGTTGAAACTCTTTCTCGTAAGATATTAAAGCATACACAGGCTATTATTGCCCCTACTGAAAAAGTAAAGGATATTTTGACTTCATATAAGGTTAAACCACCTATAACTGTTATTCCAACAGGTCTTGATTTGCAAAAATGTAGTAGCCCTGTAGATAAGAATACCCTTTCAGAAATGAAACATTCCTTAGGTATTCCAGAAGATAACACAGTTTTACTTTTTCTAGGCAGATTAGCACGAGAAAAAAACATAGACGAAACTATTAGATTAATTGAAAATTGTCATCTGAACAAGTTTACATTTCTTATAGTAGGTGACGGTCCTGACAGAGATAGACTAGAAAAACATGTCAAAAAAAGCAGTATCAAAAACAATGTTATATTTACAGGTCTTGTACCAATGGACAGTGTAAATGCCTACTACCAGCTTGCAGACCTTTTCATTTGTTCCTCTACAAGTGAAGCACAAGGACTTACATATTTTGAAGCTTTGGCAAATGGTGTACCTGCCCTTTGCAGAAAAGATGCTTGCCTTGACGGTGTACTTATAAACTACAAAAATGGTTTTCAATATACAAACGAAGATGATTTTGCAGAGTTTTTAAACTTTTTCTTTTCAGACAAATGTAATCGAGAAGATATGATTGCAAATGCCTTACCTGTAAAAGATAAGTTTTCCAGTAAAGCCTTTGGAGAAAATGTTGCTGAACTTTACAAAAACACCATTAAAAAATTTAACGAAAAAAATTCCGTTAATTATAAATAACATAGGTGATTGATTTGAGAAAATTTATAGATTGGGTAGTTGCTAAACAAAACATAATAGGTCTTGTAAGTACAGTTATTATCATACTTCTCAGCATATATGGATATACTCAGGGTGTTTTTACTGACAAAAGCAAACTTGAAGCCTTATTAAAAAGCTGTGGTATATGGGCTCCTATTATGTTCATTGCTTTGCAGGCAATACAGGTTGTTATCCCTATACTACCTGGTTCAATAGGCTGTCTTTTTGGTGTTATATTTTTTGGACCAGTAATGGGATTTATATATAATTACGTAGGCATTTGTGGTGGCTCTATATGGGCATTTCTTATTGCCAGAGCTTATGGGCGAGAATTTGTAAGACGTGTAACTTCTGAAAAATTCTACAACAAATACAGTCCTTTTATGAATAGCCGAAAATTCACTATTCTTTTTGCTTTACTCATATTTAGTCCAGTTGCTCCAGATGACTTTTTATGCTATCTTGCCGGCATTACAGATATGAAATTAAGCAAATTTACAATAATAATTCTTTTGGGCAAACCTCTTGCCATTTTTATGTATAGTTTTGCATTAACTAAATTCTATACTTATTTAATAAACTTTATACGTTAGGGGAGATAAAAATGAAAGTTTTTTTGTATTCGGGAATGCAAAAAATGATTGAAAAAAGTGGTGTAGGCAGAGCTATTTACCACCAAAAAAAAGCTGCTGCCTTCAATGATATAGAATTAGTTGATAATCTTGAAGATGCAGACGTTGTACATATTAACACAATATTTCCTAAAAGCTATGAATTAGCAAAGGAAGCCCACAAATTGGGTAAAAAAGTTGTTTATCACGCACACTCTACAAGACAGGATTTTAGAAATTCCTACATTGGTTCTAATCTTGTTGACGGACTTTTTGCTTGGTGGATAATGAAATGTTACAACTCTGGCGATATTATTATTACCCCTAGTATTTACTCTAAAAAACTTCTTCAATCCTACGGAATAACAAAGGATATAAGAGTTTTATCAAATGGTATTGATACCAACTACTACACACGCAATGAAGAAATGCGTGAAGAATTTAAGAAAAAGCATAAAGGCAGAAAAGTCATTATGTCTGCCGGTTTATGGATTGACAGAAAAGGTATAACTGATTTTGTAGAGCTTGCTAAAAGAATGCCACAATACGATTTTGTATGGTATGGCGAGTCTAATTTATACACTGTTCCAGCTAAAATTAGAAAGGCTGTCAAAACGAAATTACCTAACCTTTCATTCCCTGGATATATCAGTAAAGCCGAATTAAAAGATGCCTACAACAACAGTGACCTTTTCCTTTTTATGTCAAAGGAAGAAACAGAAGGCATTGTAATACTTGAGGCTTTAGCTATGAAAATTCCAACACTTATCAGGGATATTCCTGTATATGAGGGTTGGCTCACAGACAGTAAAGATGTTTACAAGGCAAAAACTCTTTCTGAATTTGAAACTAAAATTACAGGCATACTTGAAAACAAATTGCCAAGTGTAGTTGAGGGTGGCTATAATATAGCAAAAGAAAGAGATATTAAAGAAGTTGGTAAAAAATTGAAATCTATTTACGAAGATGCTTTAAAGAAATAAACAATTCACTAAAAGCCATTGTTGAAAAATTTCAACAATGGCTTTTTTTACTTATTACACTTTTTTCCACAACAGCTACAATTCCCACCACAAGAAAATTCGCCATTTTTACTTTTCTTATATAAATTTCTACAAATCAAAAAACAGACAAGTATTATTACAGCTAAAATTATTATACTCTGTATATTCATTTACATCACTCCTATAAAAGCCCCAATAATATGTACAATACCGGCACAAAGCCAAGCTACTACGCATTGAGCTACTACAACAAATACTGCATATTTACCACCTAATTCTCTCTTTATAGATGCTATAGCAGCAACACAAGGAGTATAGAGAAGACAGAAAACAAGCAAGCTAAAGGCTGTTAAAGGAGTAAGAAGTGCTGTTATTCCCTCTGTATTTCCTAAAAGTACAGTAAGTGTTGAAACAACGCTTTCCTTAGCCATAAATCCTGTAATAAGAGCAGTAGATATTCTCCAATCCCCAAAACCTAAAGGCTTGAAAACAGGTGCAACAATACCAGCAATAATAGCAAGTATACTGTGCTGAGAATCACTAACTACATTAAATCTAACATCAAAAGTCTGTAAGAACCAAATCACAATTGTAGCAACAAATATTACTGTAAATGCTCTTTGTAAAAAGTCCTTAGCCTTTTCCCAAAGTAATTGAGTAACATTTTTTGCCCCTGGCATACGATAGTTAGGCAATTCCATTACAAAAGGAACTGCATCACCCTTAAACATAGTTTTTCTCATAACAGAGGCTGAAACTATACCCATAAATATACCAATGAAGTAAAGTGACACCATTACTATTGCACCATATTTAGGGAAAAATGCAGCTGTAAAAAGCCCGTATATAGGCAACTTAGCAGAACAGCTCATAAAAGGTGTCAAGAGTATTGTAATTTTTCTATCTCTTTCAGACGGCAATGTACGGCTTGCCATAACCCCTGGAACAGTACAACCAAAGCCTATAAGCATAGGTACTATACTTCTACCTGAAAGTCCGATTTTTCTCAACAACTTGTCCATTACAAAGGCCACTCTAGCCATATAGCCACTATCTTCAAGTAAAGAAAGGAAGAAGAACAATGTTACAATAACTGGTAAAAAGCCTAATACACTGCCTACGCCAGTAAATATACCATCAATAATCAAGGAATGGACAACTGGATTTATGTCCCATATTGTAAGTCCATTATCTACAATGCCTGTAATCCATTCAATACATATATTCAGTAAATCTGAAAGTCCTGCACCTATAACATTAAATGTAAGCCAAAATACTATACCCATAATAACTATAAATGAAGGTATAGCTGTATATTTGCCTGTAAGTATTTTATCTATTTTCTGACTTCTTTTATGTTCCTTACTTTCGTGAGGTTTTTCCACTACTTCTTTACAAACCTTGTCAATAAGGCTATATCTCATATCAGCAATTGATGCTGCCCTATCTAAACCTCTTTCACTTTCCATTTGCTGAATAATATGCTCAAGAGTTTCCTGCTCATTTTGGTCTAATTTAAGTCTTTGAAGTATTAAACTATCTCCCTCTGCCAATTTGCTGGCAGCAAAGCGAATAGGAATACCGGCAGCCTTTGCGTGGTCCTCAATTAAGTGCATTATAGAGTGCAAGCATCTATGAACAGCACCATTATGGTCATTTACATCACAAAAATCCTTTCTACCGGGCTTTTCCTGATATTTTGCAACATGTAATGCGTGGTCAACAAGTTCTGCTATACCCTCATTTTTAGCTGCTGAAATAGGTACGACAGGTATTCCCAACATTTGTTCCATTTCATTTACGTGGATATATCCACCATTTTTCCAAACCTCGTCCATCATATTAAGGGCAAGTACCATTGGAATATCTAATTCCATAAGCTGTAGTGTAAGATTTAAGTTTCTTTCAATATTTGTAGCATCTACAATATTAATAATACCCTTTGGACGTTCATTTAATATAAACTCTCTTGTCACTATTTCCTCACTGGAATATGGCGACATAGAATAAATTCCCGGCAAATCAGTAATAAGTGTATCGCTATGCTCCTTTATTGCACCGTCTTTTCTGTCAACAGTAACCCCAGGGAAATTACCAACATGCTGATTAGAACCTGTAAGCTGGTTAAAAAGTGTAGTTTTTCCACAATTCTGATTTCCTGCCAGTGCAAAAGTCAGTACTGTACCCTCTGGAAGTGGATTTTCTGTTTCCTTTGTATGGTACTTTCCCCCTTCACCAAGTCCGGGATGAGGAATATTCTTCTTGTCACTTCTAGGTATTGAAGTATGCTTTTCTGTCTTTGCATCTCTTATATTTTCTATTTCTATTCTTTCTGCGTCTGCCAAACGCAAAGTAAGTTCATAACTATGTATTCTAAGTTCTACTGGGTCACCCATTGGTGCATACTTAACCATAGTAACATCAGCCTCTGGAATAATACCCATATCCAACAAATGTTGTTTTAAAGAACCATCACCACCAACAGTTTTAACTGTGGCTGTTTTTCCTATTGGCAAATCTTTTAATGTCAACATATCACAACCTTATCGATAAAATATTTTCAATAAAATCATAGTCGAAAAATGTAAGTATGTCAATAGCTTTAACATTATTAATATATAGCTAGTACAATTTATTTATGTCAACAATTTTTGCACAATAAAAAGACTAGATAAACAGCCTCTATGCCAATTATCTAGTCTTTCACGTTTAATTAATCGTCTAATTCATCTAAAGCATCATCTACACCGTCGGCATAGTCTGAATCGCTATTATATCTGTCCCAATCATAGTCGTCATCATCATATACAGCCTCGTATCCTTCATCATAAGATTTATATGGAGAACTTGAAGAACTGCCACTGTAGGAACTTGAGCCACCATAGGAATTTGAGCTACTACTATAAAAACTTGAGCCACTGCTATTATAGTAAGAATAAGTAGTTGTTTCTTTTGTATTTTCCTCCGTAGTATCTTCTACATAAGGAACCATATCGTGTAAACAGTCATCTAATTCAGCATCTTCTTTACTTGGCTTATGGTCTTTGCAATAAATACTGCCCTCAACTTTCTCATTATTGCACTCTGGCTGAATACATATTGTATCATAGGGATTGTTTTCTTCAAAACCAAATTTACACACAATTACAACGCCTATTATTGAACAAATTACTAAGAGAACTTTTTTCATAATACCAACCTTCTCCACACTTCAAGTAGCTTTTTTCTTTACAACTACATTGTATCACTACATTTGTCCAATAAACATCACTATACAAATTATTTTCTACAATAATATTCCAAATACATATCTTTTAGCTGGCAAATCTCTTTTTCGTAATTTCTATCTTGGTCCGCACTATGTATTATATTTGTAGAATACTTACTCAAGGCTGACATCATAGTATACATTATGTTGTATAATATACTTCTCTCTGAAATGTCTGTACGTATTGTTTTATCGTCCTGTGCTTTCTTGTACAGCATATGAAATCTATTTATAAATTTATCTATTATACTGTTATATGGCCTCATTTCGTCTTTTGTTGTATCTTCTGAGCCAATATATATGCCAAAGTTAGCATTAAAATTCAACAAATCGCTATTTTCATTATATAAATCAATATATCTGTCTATATAAAATTCCAACTCCTGTGCAGCAGTCATTTTATCTACGTTTAGCTCTTTATAATATTTTTGTAATTCGCTATAATATTCTCTCCATTTTTTAGCAGCGACAGCTATTACAAGTTCTTTTTTCGTCCCAAAATAGCGATATATACTTGCAACACCCATATTACAATTATCAGCCACAACGGTCATCGTCACTGGTTCAATTTTATTCTCTGCAAATAATTTAAAAGCTGTTTCAATTACTATCTCCCTTTTTTCAGTAATTGACTGATTAACATTTTCTAAATACCTCATATTTTTCCCCTCTTAAAATATATATCACTTTTCATATAGTGATTATATGACGATATACACCAAATTGTCAACATTTTTTACATTTTAGGTTAACAAAAAAAGTGGCATAGAAAAATCTACACCACTTAAAAACGTATTTTTTATTTTTCGTCCATAATTTCTTTAAGAGAAGTAGCAAGTCCTGCAATACCCTGAATATTAGATGGAACAATAATCTTTGTTGCATTACCGTTTGCCATATTAGCAAGTGCCTCAAGACTCTTTAAAGTAAGTACACTTTCGTCTGCACCAGCCTCTTTTAACATTCTGATACCTTCAGCATTAGCTCTCTGTACCTTTAAAATAGCTTCTGCCTCACCTTCAGCCTCTTTTATCATCTTTTCTCTTTCTGCTTCTGCCTTTAATATTGCAGCCTGTTTTTCAGCCTCTGCCTCAAGAATTGCGGATTCCTTTTTACCCTCTGCTACAAGTACAGTTGACTTCTTTTCACCCTCAGCAATAAGTATAGATTCTCGTCTTTCTCTTTCTGCCTTCATCTGCTTTTCCATAGATTCCTGAATAGCAGCCGGTGGCATAATGTTCTTAAGCTCAACTCTGTTTACCTTAATACCCCAAGGGTCTGTAGCCTCGTCAAGAGTCATAACCATTTTAGAGTTTATAGTTTCTCTTGAAGTAAGTGTTTCATCAAGTTCCATATCGCCAATAATATTTCTCAATGTAGTTGATGTAAGATTTTCAATAGCAATAATAGGGTTTTCTACACCATAAGTAAATAACTTAGGGTCTGTTACCTGAAAGAAGATTACTGTATCAATCTGCATTGTTACATTATCCTTTGTGATAACAGGTTGTGGTGGGAAATCAATAACCTGTTCCTTTAAAGTAACATTTTTGGCTACTCTTTCAAAGAAAGGTATTTTAAAATATAAACCTGTCTGCCAAGTTGTTTTATATGCACCTAAAAATTCAACTACATAAGCTCTGGCCTGTGGCACAATTTTAACACAACTGGCAGCAACTACTACTACAATTATTAAGAAAAATAAGAATAAAATTATCATAATTAAACCTCCTCTACCTTTTCAACACATAATGTATTTCCATCTACATTAGTTATCCTGACTTTTGTTCCCTCAGAAATGTCTTCATTGCTTACAGCAAGCCATTCAACATCTCCAATTTTAACTCTACCTTTTTCGTCTTTTTTTATTTCCTGTACGACGACACCGGTTTTGTCTACTTTACTGTTAATATTTCCTCCCCTCGTATATTTATCAACATATTTTTTAGCCACAGGTCTTATGAATATAAGTGACAATATTGAAAATAATATAAATACAAATATTTGAAACAGTACACTTTCCGGAAAAATCAATGCCATAAAAAATGAAACTACAGCACCAATCACAAACCATACACTGACAAGTGCTATTGTTCCTGCCTCTATAATACCACAAGCTACAGCAATTATCAGCCAAATTACAGCCATACTATAATCCATTTTAGCACCTCCTATACATTTGCTACGATAAATTTACATTCACCCTGTACCTTTACATTACCAATACCTGCCGGAAGGAAGAAAGTATCACCCTTTTTTAATGCCATTTCCACTTCTCCATTGCTTACAGTTCCAAAACCATCTAAAAATACAAGGGCGTTAAATGATGCTCTATCAACATAAAATTCCACATCATCTTTTACATCATATACAAAAACTTGGAAATATTTGCAAGAACAAACTGTTTTTTTACTGTATCCGTCATTTTTTTCTTCTGAATACTTAGATATAAAAGGTTCATATTTATTTGTATTTATTACCTGCAAAGCTTTTTCAATATGAAGTTCTCTTAGTTTTCCATCTTTATCTTTTCTGTCATAATCATATAATCTATATGTAGAATTTGAGCTTTGTTGTATTTCACATATAAGTATGCCACTACCTATGGCATGGACTGTACCAGCCGGAATATAAATTGCATCACCCTTCTTTACATATATCTTATTAAGAACATCTGTAATAGTATGATTTTCAATTCTATTTTTAATTTCTTCTTTTGTAATATCTTCTTTAAATCCACAGTACACAAAAGCATTTTCATCACAGTCCATTATATACCACATTTCATTTTTGCCATATTCTTTTTCTACTGACATAGCAAAATCGTCATCTGGGTGTACTTGAATAGAAAGAGGCTTTTTAGCATCAATAAACTTTATTAATAAAGGAAATTGTTCAAAAGCTACACACTTCCAACCTACAACATCACTTTCAATTTGTTCCAAATATTTTCCAAATTCTAAGCCCTTATATCTTCCGTTTGTAACTATTGAATTTCCGGCTTTATGAGCAGATAACTCCCAACTTTCAGCAACTACATCATAATCACAGTTTTTATCAAATTCTGTAACTAATCTGTTACCTCCCCAAAGATAGTCCTTAAATACCGGTGAAAGTTTTATAATCTCTTTACTAACATCTCCAAGGTCTTTGTAGTTTTTAGATACTATATCCTGTTCATTAAGGTAATCACCAATTTCAACTTCAATAATTACAACGTTTTCGTTAGATTCATTTGAAATACGGTGGTAAGCCTCAGCCGGAACATATACATTCTCCCCAGCTTCAAACTCCATTGTTATTCCTTCAAGCTCTATAAGTGCCACACCTTCAACTACACTCCAATGCTCACTTCTATAGCTGTGCTTATGCAAACTCATTTTTTTATTTGGAAAAACTGTAACTTTTTTCACCTTATATCCAGCACCTTCACTAAGGATTTGATAAGTTCCCCAAGCTCTATAGTATAAGGGTAATCTTTCAGTATATTTACCAAACTTCTTCTTAACATTAACAATAAAATCCTTTATGTTGTGTTTTGCATTTTTGCTTTTAATATAAACTGCATCATCTGTATTTACAACAACAATATCCTCTGTTCCATTTACTACAACAAGTTTATCTTCACTATGATTTATTACTGTTGTATTAGTTGTTTCATTATATATAACGTTGTTAAGTTCTTCATCTTTTGCTACCAAAGCTAAAGACTCATAATCACTAAGCTGATACCATTGTATATTTTTTATTTCAACGCATTTCAAATCTTTTATATTTTCAATTATATTTCTTTCAAAACTTTTAAACAATATTGTTGTTTTTATTCCTTCTGGTATGAAGTAAATATTTTTTTCGTTTAAAAGCTGGTTAAATATTTTTTCAGACTCAAAAAATATATCAGAAAAATCTTCTTTTAATCGATTTAAAAACACTTTAGTGTTCATAAGATACATATCGACATTCCAAAGCCAATTACCATTATTTATAAGTTTTTTTAGTAAATTTTCACTTGGTTTTTCTACAAAAAGCTCTACGTTTCCATTATCTTCATTTATGTATCCGTACTGTTTTGAATACTTTTCTATAGGCACACCAAACATTACACAACTGCTTTTATCTGCCATTTTTTTTGCCTTAACAACACAATTTGTGTAATTACCTGTATCTATAACACCGTTGCAACCAATAACTAAAACTCTTTCACCTAAACTAGCTGACATACAACCTAATATAACCGGTAACGTTGTATTTACAGGTTCTTTTTCCAAAAATAATTTATATTTTAATTCCTGAAAAACTTCTAACTGCCCCTCAACTATAAATCTATATGCCTCATTTGTGAAAATATAAAATTCATCACAATAGGGCATATTTTTTGCAATATTTTCTTGGAAAACAGACCTACCCTCTCTAATTTCTACAAATTGTTGAGGAAATTCTTTTCGTGATATAGGCCAAAGGCTTCCCCCATTACCACCAGCCAAGACTATACACTTCATACTTTTTCCTCCTTAAATTTCTAGTTATAGTTAATTATAACATAAAGCATTTCATTTTACCATAATATATTGATATAATATATATCAACAAAAAAAGCCTCCTTTTTCAAGGAGGCAAATTTTACAAATACTTATCCAATTTTCTTTCTTTAAGTATATCCACAACATCTTTTACAGACTGTGCCTTATTCTTATCACATACCAATATTGCATCGTCTGTTTCTACAACAACAATATTATCAAGACCTATTGTAGCAATTAAACGCTTATTTCCAAAAACAACACTATTCTTAGTATCAAGCATTATATTTTCGCCTTTGGAAATATTTCCATTTTCGTCTTCGTTATACATTACACCTAAAGTATCCCAACTGCCAACATCATTCCAGCCAAATTCACCGTCTATAACAACAACATTGTCGGCCTTTTCCATAATACCGTAGTCAACTGAAATCTTAGGAATAACAGGATAAACTTCATTTATAACCTTTTCTTCATCAGGTGTTCCCATAGCATCGCCGATCTTTACAATACACTGGTAAACATCTGGCAAAAGTTCTTTAAACTTATCGAAAATAACTGACGCTTTCCAAACAAACATACCACTATTCCAAGCAAAGCTACCCTTTGCAACATATTCCTTTGCAAGTTCCAAATTAGGCTTTTCTACAAACTGGATAACCTTTTTAGCTACACTATCTTCATTTTTATTAAATTCTATGTAGCCATAGCCTGTCGCCGGAAATGTTGGTGTAATGCCTATTGTAACCAATTTATCTTCATTTTCAGCCACATTAATAGCCTTACTTAAAATTTCTGCAAAGCCCTTTTCGTCCTTAATATAGTGGTCGGCTGGGAATACACACATTACACCGTCACCATACTTTTTAATTATTTCCATGGCAGCATAGCCAATACAAGCTGCAGTATTTCTTGCTGCCGGTTCTGCTAAAATTTTCTTAGGCTCAATTCTACCCTTTGTAACATCAGCCATAGGTTTCCACTGGCAAACATTTGTTACAATAAATATATCCTTTTTATCAATTACCTGACCAATTCTATCTATAGTTTCATTTACCATAGTTTCCTTGCCACTTAAATTCAAAAGCTGTTTAGGCATTTCCTGTCTACTCATAGGCCAGAAACGTGTACCGCCTCCACCTGCCATAATTACACCATATGTATTCATTGAATTACCTCCTAAACATACTACAAGCTAAATGCTCTTTTTAAAGCATTACTAACTTTATTTGTTAAATATTTTAACGGTTTATCTAAAAATCTTATTAGAACAATTTCTATATTTTAAATATTATATATCTTTTTTCATATATCTTCTTGGTCTGAAAACAGCATCAAGTATCCATATCTTCTTTGATACAAGATAATAAATTATAGGGCAAACAAAACCTACTATTAAAAGCAACACAAGACGTAAAGGAATATTTGTTATACCAACTTTGGCAAGAGCTACCTTCATAGCACTTAAAAATACCGGATGAAGAATGTATATAAAAATTGTTATTTCCCCAAAGAAAATTAATGTCTTATAAACAATATTCTTTAATTCTCCTATTTTAGAGAAAGCTACCATAAACAATACAGAGCCTGTAACACCTGTTACTGCCATAAGTGTAGTATCTTGCTTTCCAACAAAGCCTCTGCCTATACTAAAGCCAATAAATAGCACTGCTAAAACAGCCAACAACAACTTATTTTTACATACCTTATTCTCAAAGTCACTTGAAATTAATTTTCCTGTATAATAAGCTATAGTATAGAGTAATACTCTGTCTACAAGTTTTATATCAGTCTTAAATATCATACCTACTACAACCATAATAAGTGTAATAAACCAGACTTTTTTTCTATCCTTTACTAACAAATCCAAAGCTTTTACAATAACTGATACCCAAAGCAATATGTATAAAAACCAAGTAAATGCAACAGGATTTACAAACACAAGCAATAAATCCTTAATTTAAACTTGAAATTTTACAAAAGTCGAAAATATGAATTTTCCTCCCCAAACCAATACTGCAAAAATCAAATAAGGTATACCATAATCTATAAGTTTTACTTTTGTAAAATGCCAAAATGGTTCAGGTGTGTTTCTTTTATTTTCCTTTAATCCATAAATATATCCGGAAATCATAAAGAATAACATCATATGGAAACCATATATGAAAATATCTGTCTGTTCCAAAATCGGATTAGTACTATTACCAGTTTTTACTCTCTCAATACAATGACCAAGTACAACTAAAAATATAGCAAAACCCTTTAGTGCATCAAGCCATACAACTCTTTTACTCCCCACATCAATCACCCTTTCAATACATTAATAATTAGTTAAATCTAATTCTAAATAAGAACACAAATAAAATCCAGAAACAAATTACTGAAATAAGTCCTGTAGGAGCAAAAACGAACATAACAGGACAGAAATAGAATGAATTAAGAGTAATCCAATATATAAATCCTAAAATTGCTGTATTTCTTGCAACACTATATGTCATATTACGATTTTTTACTGCCTTTGTATATAACAAGCTTAAAACAAAGTAAACTACAAATGAAAATATCATACAACCCATAAAACCAAAATCCAAATAAGGTGCAAGGAAGAATGTATAAACGTTTGAAGCAGCGTTAGCACCACCACCTAAATATACATAATCAAAAGTGGTTTCTACACTTCTTGGAATACGTTTTAGAGCCTTCATCAAACTAGGCAAACTAAACTGACCCCAATAAGGTGAACGATGAATTTGAACATTTCTCTGTAAATAAATATTTAAAGACTGTATAGGACAACCTATATAATATGTTACATAATCATAGAAACTTGTAAGGTTTGATTGAGTACCTTTTAATATTGTATGTAAAGCTCTAAATATTACCATTGTTATAACAACAATAACACCAGTCTTTCTTATAAGTTTTTTAGACAACTTGAACTGCCAACCATTTTTTACATTCCAAAGAACCACTGTCATGAAGAACCACGCTATTAACATAACTATGATATTTCTTCTTGATGCTGACAATACAGATTCTATAATAGCAAGTGCATTAAAATAAAGGCTATAGAACATATCGTGCTGATACTTTTTATTGCATATAATTCTATTATAAAGAAGTATGAAAGCATAAACCAATGCACAAACAATCAAGAAACGGAAACTCTGCTGAACAAAAACATTCATTTCTGAAATACCGTCTTCAACTTGCATTCTATGTGCGTCAATGATTGCATTCATATAAAAGCCCTTTTTTAATATAGAATAGGCAAAATATACGAAAAGGGCAGTATTAAATGTAAACAAAAATAAATTTTTTCCCTTTTGAATAAATATAGGCTTATATTCCATACTTTTTTCTTTTTCAATAGTTTCTTTATCTTTTTTCCTCAAAACAGGAACCTTTGTAGCCAGTATATCCCCTAAGAACATAGCAATCTGACCAAAGACTAAAATCAATAATGTTTTTTTTAACAAATGTACATTCCATTTACTTTCATTTAAAAGAACACACAATGCACTAAGCCAAAAACTACAGCCGGCCAAAAACGACGGAGCAAGTATATCTTTTTTCAAAGCATAGAACGAACCAATAACAAATATGGTTTCAAATAGCATAAGTAAATGTAAATAATTCATTTTATTTGTTGCCCTCTCTTCCAAGCATTTTAATTATTTTCTCTTTAGAACCATTTTTAAAACATTGAGCTTTTTGTAATTAAGTACTACAAACAATGCGTAAGCCAATAATGTTACTCCAAAGGCATACCACAAATGATTTTTCAAGAAATATGATGCAGACATAAATACGCAAACCATCAAAGTTTCCAGAATAATATCCTTTGTAATATTAAACTTCATAATATTTGCCACATATACTTCCGAAACAAAACTTCTCAAAGCTATAGAAAGAACCAATAACACTGCAACTGCCAAAATACTATTGAAGACATAAGCCCCAATCCAAGCAAATATACAGCTAACTACCATACTAACCAAATTTATATAAAGTAAACTTTTTTCTTTTCTAAAAACCTTTAAGTAAGTAATACATAACAAATTCATTTTACCATTAAAGGTGCATATTGGCAACAATATTCCCAAAAATACAAGGCTGTCATCATACTGTGGCAACCAAAGTCCTAAGGCAAATCTTAACGGAATATATGCCACAAATGCTAAAGGCAAAAACAAACTTAAAGCATCTCTTATACCTAAATAAAACTTAGACTGATTTTTTTCATCTACCTGTCTGAGCATTGGGAACAATACCATACTTACCTGACCTAAAAATAAAAGCACGAAATTTATCATTGATATGGAAAGAGAGAACTGACCAAACATTTCAATTCCCCATTTTCCGTCTATTATAAATCTGGCTGAACCTATAATAAGTGTACTGGCAATATTTGCAAGCATAAGGTTTATACCAATTTTTATATTGCCAGTCATTTCAAACAATGTTTTTAAAAATGGCAAGCACTTACTAAAAACTATTTCCTTTCCCTTATACATACAATATAATAAAGAAACTGTTTTGCTAAATAAATACAAACAAACATAAACTCTAAAGTCATCAACTCTTACAACAAGGAAGAATAACAATGTAATAAGGAAAATGAGCTTATCTATAATAACTGAAATTGAAAACAACTTTGTTTCATTACATGCTTGAAAAACATAACCTAAATAAAGAGCAACATTATTTATTACAAGAACAATAGCAGTTGCATACAAAACAAACTGTCGATTATTATCCTTAATAAAGAAAAAAGCAAAAAGCATAATCAATAATGCAAATATACTTTGGAAAAATGCACCCATTTTAAACTGAGAACCAATAAGGTCCTTATCCAGCTTATTATACTCTACACCACCGTACTTTAAATAAACACCGTCATTTAAACCAAAGTGGAAAAAGCCTACATATCCATAGTAGAATATAAACAACTGCCAATATCCAAAATTTGTGACATTTAAAAGCTTCGGTACAAATAACGACATCATTATGCTCATAAGCATAGATACTGTCTGTGCACCAAAGGCAAAAAATATATTATTTTTAAACTTCTTTCTTAAATCCATAATGTTGCTCCAATTTTATTTTTTTGGTAATTCGGCACAATAAACTTGTGTCTTTACCATTTAAGCCATCAGACTTTTCTTTCCGATTCACTGTCAGAACATTTTGCTTTGCAAAATGTGGCTTGACACGCAAGCCATCGGATTTTTCTTTCCGATTCACTGGTCAGAACAAATTAACTGCGTTAATTTGCAACTTAACAAGTTAAGTCGTCGGATTTCTTTCCGATTCACTATTAAAATTTTCCCATTAAAACAGAATATTTTAAACTAAGTGTTCCACACAAAAACTTTCTACGAAATTCTAAATCAAAAATCAACTTCAATCTACAGGCAAAGCTATTTCTTACATTTACTGCTGTAGTCAAAAATTGCTTATCTTCTTCTGTTAAAAGTTCACCATATATATCCAACATATCTTTAGCTACATTTGGATAACATCCAAACTTGTTTAATCTTTTCAATCTGCCAAATCGACTTTTATGTATATGACCTGCACCAGAAGCATTTGTTCCGTGATTTATGTGATAGAATAAAGGTTCACTGCTATAATATACTTCTCCAAAATAGTAACAAACCATTCCAGTCCACATATCGTGTGGTACATCACACTTAGGTATACCTTTTGTTACAAGTTCCTTTGCTACTTTATTCATAACTATTGAACAGCCTTGAGCAAATTCCTGAACAATGGCATTTTTCTTATTAAGAGGCTTAGCCAGCTTAGGAGCCGGTTTAATAGGCACTAAATTTTCATCGCAACTTACTCTATTACAATGGAACATTAATGGTCTATCACTATTATGCTTTTCCAGCTCAGTAATTGACTTAATCAATTTATCTTCAAACCAAATATCGTCCTGGTCTGAAAAAGCATAATAATCTGCCTCACCAGCATTTTTTAAAGCAAGTAAAAAACTTTTTCTCCAACCTACATTTTCGCCTTTTAGAATTTCTATTGCACCAAATCTATCTTTGCATTTTTCTAAAACTTTCAAGGTGTTGTCTGTTGAGCCATCATCTCTCACCAGACAACTTACCTCAACACCCTTTTGGGCAAAAATAGATTCAATTTGTTTTTCTAAACAATCGGCACCGTTGTATGTAGACATAACAACTATAATTCTTTTCATATTTCCTCCAAAATTAAATGCCAAAATTATCCTTTTCCAATCATTTTTCTAACTAATCTAAAGATACCCATTTTATTAAGCACAACTTTAACTTTAAATCTAAAAGGGATATATTTTTTTATGCACTTTATAATTTCTGCATTATCAAAATCCTTAAAGAACTTTTCTCTGTTTGGATTACCACTTGTAGAATTCCATAACATATTATTCTTCTTTATAAATTCATCATTATCAAATTCCACAACATGTGCATTTTTGACATTGGTGATTGTATTATTACCCTTTTCATTAAGGCAAATTACAACACCAACACCGGCATTGCCTGAACCCTCTATATTTTTGTAATAATCGCCTAATATAATATCAGCTGAGGAATTATTACCCTTATATCGACAATCTAAACAGGAATTTCTGATAAATAAATCGTCTGTAAAGCAGAAACAATACAAATCTCTTAAATATGTTTCCCATTGAACAATCTTACCGTTATCAAATTCATATTTACAAGCTGACTTAGTATATCCAAACTTTTCTTTATCTCTCATATTTACGTTTGTCATTTTTCCACCAAAACGCTTTTCAAGAGCATTTTTATACTTTCTCCAAACCTTTGGTGAAGGAACACCATGACATATGATTGCAGCACAAAGAAGATTGTCATATTCTTTTCCCAAATAGCCCTTTAAACCGGCTACCTGACAGGCTGTTCCTGTAAAGAAAACTTTCTTTTCAGCTTTTAAAAGTTCTTTTATTTCACTATAACAATTTTTCATATTGCTTTGTGTATACTTAGAACTTTGCATTCTTAAAACGTCATCAATTTTGTCTGAAACTATGTGACAGGCTTCTAAATCATTATCCCATACACAACCACAAACATATCCACCGTTTTCCACAAACTGTTCTGCAATACCATAAAAAGCACCACCTGAAGCACTATTCATTCGTATTTTTTCATCTTTTAAGTAATACAAATAAGTTTTAGACTTCAAAAGCTGAACCTTTTCGCCATTTTCAGAATTTAAAAATGGACAGACCGTGTCACATTTGCCACAGTCTACGCACTTTGTTTTATCCACAACAGGAAGCAAAAAGCCTTCAGAATTTTCTGTCATCTGTATTGCTCCTGTTGGGCAAGAATTTTTGCAGGCAGTACATCCACAACAATTTTTATTAAAATCAAATTTAATCATATTTACACTTCCTAGAATGTTATAGCCTTATTTAAGTAATCTAAAGATGTCTTTCTAACATTTTGAATGTTCTGATGAACATTTGAGAAATCAGTTTTTGCAATCTTATTTAAGTCAAAATCTTCCGGCTTAATTAAGTTATTTTCCAAACCTAACTGGTGCATAAGTGACTGACGTCTTTTATCAATCTTACCTGAAATAACAGATGCAAACTGCTTTCCATAAATAGAAGAAAATACTGTTCCATGGAAAGAATTTGTAACTACAAATTCAGCATTTTTTACAAGACTTAAAAACTGCTTTGGACCTACATCTAACTTTCTTTCTACACCTGAGAATAAAGCTCTTGGAGGTGCAACAATATTTATAAGTTTGCAATTCAACTTCTTTGCAGCAGCCTTAGCCACTTCAATAACTTCCTTAGCACAGTTCCAAGAGAACATAAGCACATAAGGTTCATTCATAATTGGAGCTTCACATATTTTGTCATACTCATCAACGTCTAAAAGAAGTGTAGGGTCTAAAACGTGTTCACATTCAAAGCCCTTATTGCGTAAATATTCAACACCACTTTCTTCTCTCATTGAAAGACAGTCGTATGTCTTTATCCAAGGAAGAACTTCATCTTCTCTCTGAGGTAACTTTTCAACCCACTGACCAAAAGATGTTGCATAAGTTACTCTTCTCTGCTTTTTAGGGAAGTTTAAGTAATATACTTCGTTGCAATATCTTATTGATGGTTCAAGATTCCAAGTCTGGTCACTACCACATACTATACATTCATACTGTTCAGCCTGCTTTTCAACATCTGCTTCTGTAGTACATCTTTTGCTAATAATAAGGTCATTATTAATAAAGTCCTCAAACATTGCCTGTCTTTTTAAAAGCTGACTTCTGTAAGGAAAACGAGTAATATTCTTTATTATTTCCTTTTTGTTGTCAGGCTTTTTAGAAAATACATCACAAATATTTCTAAGTGTCTTTGACTGATAATCAATTATTTCACAGTCCGGCTGTATTTTCATAATAGACCTTTGTAATGCGTAAGCCTGTAAACAAGCACCGTAGTTAAAACAAGCGTGATATGTTAATATTCCTATCTTTTTCATAGCCTTCTCCTTTTAGTTCATTTCCATAAGTTCATTGTAGAACTTTTTAGCAAATTTTTCCCAACTGTAGTTATTAAGTACCTTATCAGCTGACTCGACTGGCTCACTTAAAAGTTTGTCTAAATCAACATCTGAGTTATGTGGGTCAATGTAATGTGCTGATTTTCCATATATTTCAGGTAAACAAGCTGCATTTGAGATTATAAGCTCAGCCCCTACTGACATAGCTTCCATTGGAGTAATACCAAAGCCCTCATACAAAGCAGGATGAATAAAAGCCTTACAATTTGCCATAAGTGTTTTCATTTCTTCATCAGATACAAAGCCTAAATAAATAACATTATCTAACTTTTTATCCATATCATTAGCTGTAGATAATCCTTCAATTTTACCAGCAATGGCAAAAGTACAATCCGGATTTTTCTGAGCAACCTCTTTAAGCCACTTAAAGTTTTTCTGAGGTGTAAGAGAACTTGCAGCAAAATAATATTCCTTGCGTTTAAGACGTGGTACTCTTTCAAAAATTGTTTCATCTGTACCAACTCTATTGTAATGTTGCCAGCCATTGCCCAAAACGCAAATTTTATCAGGGTCAGCCTTAAACACTCTTATCATTTCACTTTTTGAAAATTCTGAAACAGTAAAAACTTTCTTTGCAAAGTGGAAAGTTGTAAACTTCATAAATTCATGCCAAATTCTTGACATTCTGCCATACAAGTTATTGTACCACTGCTTATTAACAGTCATACTAATATCGTGAATTGTATTTATGTCCGGCTTTAATAGAGGACAAGTAGTACACAAATTTACACCTGTCTTTTTATTCTTAACTAAATACCACCATAAATTAATCTGTTCCCAAAAATGGCTCTTTACTTTGCCATACTTTATAACTTTTATATTTTTATATTCCGGAATATCCTTTGCATATTCAGGAGTAACAATCTCAAACTCCCCTGGTTTACATATCTTATCCAATTCAGCCATCATTTCTCTGGCAAATCTTTCCTGACCTGAAAGTTTCTTTGCAAAAAACCTGCCATTAATTGTATATTGTTTCATAATAACCACCACTATCCCTTAATATGTTTCTTTCTTTTATTTTCAAACATAATCGGTCTTATATAATTATATAACACCTTTACAATTCCTATTGTCACAAACTTCGGCAAGGCATTGCATACCTTACAGTAAATTCTTGACATCTTACCTCTATTATCCTTATCTAAAGGTAAGTCCTTGTAAGGTGTCAATTCTCTGTAATGCATATATTTATCTTTATAAGGATGGTCACTATTTTCAATCCAAGGTCTGTTGGCAATCATAAAACATCCGGTGCAATGCACTATAATAGGCTTATTTTTAGCCAATTCGTATTCTTTTTCAGAATAAGAATAGTTATGTGGTATTCTCAATTTCATAAGTTCATTTCTCTTAAACGTAAATACAAGAGTATACACATTATACTTCAAAGGAAGAATATAAACCTTTCCTGCAAATACTGAGTTTAAAATACTCTGCTCATTAAACACAATAAAACCTTTATGTGCAACTATAAAATCTAAGAATTTCTGAATTACATTATCCTGTCTGAATTTATTTAAGTTTAAAATAAGCACACCACTATTGCAATATGTACCATTTTCAGGTATGTCTACAAGTTTACGATATGTACCACTTAAACAATCATCAACACCAGCCATATAATTATTACCTATGTCTAAATTCCACAATAAATTAAGAGAACCGTCAACTACTGTATCAGAATCTAAGTATAAAACCTTATCCACATAATCCGGCAAAAGTTCTGTTATAAATAATCTATTATATCCCATTCCAAGCCAGCGTTTCAATGTTGTTGAAAGATTTACACTATATTTTTCTGACCAATTAGGCATTTCTATAAAGCTAATTTTTCTACCATATTTTTCAACAAAATCTGTAACTATTTTTTTATTTTCTTCTGATATTCCCTTGCTTATATAAAATATTTCTATTTTATCCATATCCTTATTATTTTCTAATAAAGAAGCAATAGAAACACAAGTAACTCCTACAAAACTATCGCTACTGTGATAAACAACATACATAAAAATCCCCCCGAAACTAGACCATAAGTCTAACTATTTTATTGTGATTTCCCAAGAAGGTCAACAAAGCTGAAAAAGCTATTGTTATTACAATAATATATATCAATCCTCCGAAGGAATTAAAACTAAGTAAATTTTCAAATACTGAATTAGGGAACAATACCGGCAATGCTGTAAGAAAAATTCTTTGAGATAAAAACATCGTCGTACTCAATTTTCTTAAAACATAACAAATTTTGTTGTCTGGTATGTTCACTCCCAATAAAAATTTAACTGCAAAATATACAAAAGGTAAAAGCATAAATACTGTATTAGCATTTGGTGCAGACAACAACTTCTTTGTAGCAAAAGCCTCTGCAACAAACAATATACCAAACACAGCACATAAAGCAGCATACTTTAAATTTGCTTTTTTATACTTACCATGGTTTACTTCATAAGCTATATAAGCTCCTAGTGCTACAAAAGGAAAACCGTTGAAAAAACCATTTCTTGTAGTAAGGAAAACTTTTTCATAAGCACCGTAGATAGTACTTAAAAGCTCGCTTTTTACCATTAAGCCACTATAAGTTACGCCAAGTATGCCGATTATATAAAATACAATGGCTACTATCATTATATTTTTAAAGGACATTACTTTCTTCATAAAATATACCATTACAACACCAACACCCAAGGCTGGTAAAAACCATATTGTATCATATGTAGAGTAAACTATACATTGATGTATATAGCCAATAACTTCCTGAGACGTAACACCAAATTTACAAAATGTAGCAACATTAAAAGCAATGTATATTACAGACCACATTAAGTACATTAACACAATCTTTTTCAAATATTTAATTAAAACACCTTTATGCTGTGTAGCATCTATGTTTTCTATTTTATTGAAAAGCAAGAAGCCACTTACTGCGAAGAAAAAAGGTACTGCAATAATGTAAATTGAAAAAAGCATATCCACACTTTTAGAAAAATGACCCCATTCACTAGCAAAGTGAGAAGATATAATAAGTAAAGCACATATGAATTTTCCAATATCCAGTCCGTAATATTTCTTTCCCATACCTACCTCTTTTTAATTATTTCTTTCATAAAATTTTCTGCCTTTTCATTTGAGTAAAGGTACTTATCACTGCCTTCAACAGTTGATAAAACTCTGTAAATTTCCTCATTTGTAAGGTCTGTATTATTTATATAATAGCTTGCATAGTTTGGATTACACTCCAATGATGCTGCTATAAAATATGGTATAGAATATCCCCAACCATATTCATTATATATTGGTTTTATATTCTTATCGAATAATTCATATATTTTAGGAATGTTATAATTAGCTCCATTCTCTGCATTAAGGTAACTAGCAATAAGCTCCAAATTCAAATTACCGGCACCTCTACCCATACCAAAAATACTAGCATCTAATATTACATCATGGTCAAGGTTCATTTCCAGCAATGAAGTTGCATTTGAAAAAGCCTGTTGCATATTGTTATGGGCATGGTATCCTAAAAGAATACCTTTTCCTAAATACTTATCTGCTATTTCAGCATATTTATAAAGTTGACTCTTTGTCAAAAGTCCAAAAGTATCAACAATATATATAGCATATGGATTAAGACTTCCAAATCTTTTTATCATTTCCTCAAAATCAGAAGGTGAATACTGTTCAACTCTTGTAGGCTGAACACTTAACTTATAACCCTTATCAATTATTTTCTTAGAATAATCAAAGGCATCATCAATAAGTCTTTTCCAAAATGAATATCTTATAATATCAAGTCCACCCTGATGATAAGGCTCTAATTTTTCAAGAGGAAAATAATTAGCCATTTCAACAATGGCAGCATACTTCGTCTTGCCATTTCTATTAGAAATAAGTCCATCAATATGTTTTGTAGATGGAAAAAGGCTATCCTCTTTGTTATATTCCAAATCACGCATAAAACCAAGTTCTATAATATCTAAATTACTTTCTTCAAGTCCATTTATAATATTACGAATACATTGATTTCCAAAGTTCCATTTATTTACATATCCACCATCACGAAGTGTACAGTCCATTAAGGTTACTTTGCCCATACCAACACCCCCTAGTATCTTTTATCCAAATCAATAACCGTTTTAGGTTTTTTATCCTTTGTAAAACTTTCAAAACTGTCTATAAAAACAGGAATTGTTTTATCTATAAAGTTTTCTATTCTTCCTGATGAATGAGTTGTTACAATAACATTTTCCATATCCCACAAAGGACTATCTTTCGGTAAAGGTTCAACATCAAAAACATCTAAAGCTGCACCTTTAATAGCCTTTTCTTCAAGTGCCTTTATGATTTCATTTTCATCAACAAGTTTACCCCTTGAAATATTTATAAAAATACCTTCTGAATTCATTTTACAGAACATATCGTAGTTAAATATTTTTTCTGTTTCACTTGTCAATGGCAAAGTACAAACCACATAATCTGCCCAAGCCACATATTCTGATAACTTTTCAGTAGCTACTACCTTATCAAAATTTTGAAGTTCTGTAGGCTCTTTCTTTACGCCAACAACATTCATGTTAAATGCCTTAGCTTTTGAAGCTATACATCTGCCTATTTTGCCAGCACCTACAACAAGAAGATTTTTATTGTATAAAGTATCGTTCATAACATACTTTTGCCAAAATTTCTTTCTCTGATTGTTTACACTGAGCAAAAGTTTAGCACTAAACATAAGCATAACACCTATTGTATGTTCTGCCATAGCCTCAGCACTTAAATCTCCGGAATTTGCAACTACCACATTTTTTTCTTTTAGTAAATCAAAGGGAAGTTTTTCCACACCTGCACTGACAACAAATAGAAACTTTAAATTATGGCATTTTTCCAATACTTCACTTTTAAAATCTCTATCCCTTGTAATAATAACGTCAGCACAACCAAGTGTTTCATCACTAATATTTTCTCTACTAACATATTCCGGCTTTATACCTGTTGCATCTTCTATTTTTTTTAAATTTATTTCACTTAAAGGTTCAAGTGTTTTAATTATCATTGTTTTACTCCATTATTCAGAGAGAAATTTTTCAATTTCCTTGTCCATACATTCTCTTATATTGCCACCACTAAGCCAGCACTTAGTCCATTCCACAGTCATTTCAATGGCAGTATCTAAATTCCAATGAGGTTTCCAACCAAATGTGCTTTTAAGTTTAGAACAATCCAATTTAAGGAAATTAGCCTCGTGAGGACCTCCGTCAAACTTATCAATCCATTTCATACCTTCGCCCCATTTGCTTATAAACAAGTCTACAAGATTGCCTGTTGTAAAGCAGTCAACGTCATCAGGACCAACATTGTAATAACCGGCATATTTGCCATCTTCGTACTGTTTTGCAGCAATCATAAGATAAGCATATACAGGTTCAAGAACATGCTGATAAGGTCTTGTAGAATGAGGATTTCTTACAATAATATCTTCCTTCTTTTCAGCAGCTCTTATACAATCAGGTACAATTCTGTCATTAGCAAAATCGCCACCACCAATAACATTACCGGCTCTAGCTGTTGAAATAGCAATATCGCTATCCTTAAAGAAAGAATTTTTATAACTATGAGTTACAAGCTCAGAACAAGATTTGCTGTTAGAGTAAGGGTCATAACCATCTAAAGGTTCATTTTCTCTATATCCCCAACACCATTCCTTATTTTCATATACTTTATCAGTAGTAACATTAAGGAATGATTTTACACTCTCACTATTTCTGACACATTCCAATATATTTACAGTACCCATAACATTTGTTTCGTAAGTATAAACCGGGTCCTTATAACTATCTCTAACTATTGGCTGGGCAGCAAGATGAAGTACAATTTCCGGCTGAAATTCATCAAAAACAGCCTTCAATTTCTTTAAATCACGAATATCCCCAATATATGACTTAATATCTTTTTCAATTTCAGCAATTTCAAAAAGTGATGGGTTTGTAGGAGGATTAAGAGAATAACCTGCTACCTCTGCTCCCATATTAGTCAAAACCTTGCACATCCAAGATCCTTTAAATCCTGTATGTCCAGTAACTAAAACCTTTTTGCCCTTATAAAAATTCAAATCAAACATAATAGCCTCCGTCAATTACCAAACTTTCCATGGAGCTTCGTTGCTAGCCCAAAGTTTTTCAAGTTTTTCCTTGTCACGCATAGTATCCATACACTGCCAGAAACCACTATGCTTATAACTCATAAGTTCACCAGTATTAGCAAGTTTTTCAAGAGGTTCTCTTTCAAATACAGTAGTATCATCAGCAATATAATCTATTACACTTGGTTCAAGAACCATAAAACCACCGTTTATCCAGCCCATATCATCTCGGCTCTTTTCTCTGAAAGAGTTAATTCCATTGTCCTTATCAATATCAAGGACACCAAATCTACCTTCAAGTTTTACTGCTGTAAGTGTAGCCTTCTTGCCTGATTCTTTATGGAATTCAAGTAATTTTTTAATATTTACATTTGATACACCGTCACCATAAGTGAGGAAGAAAGGTTCATCACCAATGTAATCCTTTACTCTCTTAATTCTACCACCTGTCATAGTGTTAAGACCTGTATCAACAATAGTTACCTTCCAAGGTTCAGCCTGATTAGTATGTACAATCATATTATTTCCGTCTGTGAAATCAAATGTAATATCACTGTTGTGGAGATAATAATCTGCAAACCATTCCTTTATAATATGCTGTTTGTAACCTGCACAAACAACAAACTCATTAAAACCATAATATGAATAAAGTTTCATAATATGCCAAAGTATTGGCTTCTCGCCAATTTCAACCATAGGCTTTGGCTTTAAATGGCTCTCCTCTGAAATTCTTGTACCAAATCCACCTGCTAATAAAACAACCTTCATAATTATATCCTCCTATTTGAATAGCCCTATTTTCTTCATTATTTCGTTATGTTCTAAACTATCTTCATTGGCAATAACTGCCCCTTTAAGCTTTTGAAAAATGGATTCTCTCTTATATTTCCAGTTTACAATCCATCTTCTTACCCAGCCAATAGGTAAATACCACTTCGGTTTACCTCTGAACCAAGCAAACCAACCATACATAGTATCATAATCAGGGAAAAGTATCTGTAACAGATTTTTAACTCTGTACTGTATCTTTTTAGTTTTATCTTCATCTTCTGTTAAATTAAACTTTACAGAATAGGAATCTCTATTGTATTGACCAAATATACCAGCTTTAAGAACATACACCATAAACGCTTCTGACACCTTATCATTACCATTTTTACAATTTTCAGGAACATAGCAATCAAAATATTTATAGCACATACAGAAAAGCCTTTTTGTAAAATCTAAAAGTTTTATATCTTCTAGCTCTTTCCATATAAAGTCCCAATCATAATCCTTGCCACATTTATTAAGAAGCACCACAACATCCATAACCATTCTTATTCCAGAACCAACTCTGTAAAGATGTTTTGCAAAATGCACCAAAACATAAATAAAATGATATTCCGGCTTCATTTCGTAAATATTAGGAGACTTTTCTTCTATGTAGTTAAAAACATTGCTAAAATACTTGCTATAATCTATACCCAAGAAAAGCTGTTGATAAATAATAGAAGTATGGACTTCCAACAGAACATTGCCTTTAATATAGTTCCAGACACTTGCCCCTGATTCTTTTTCAACAAACTCAAAACCAATACTCTTTAGAACTTCATCACTTTTCTGCCTATCTTCAGCTCTTATGAGAAAATCAACATCTCCCATAGTTCTAAGCTCACTACTAGGATAATATTTTTTGATAAGATAGCCCTTCATAAGAACCATATCTACATTGGCTTTCTTAAAGGCACTTTTAACTCGTTCCATTTCCATTTCCTGCTGTACAGAATAGGTTACCGTTGCAACAAACGCTTTATTTAACGTATTCAACACTTCTGACGGAATTTCAACGGAAGAATTTTGCAAAGCTATATAAATCATACCCTGTACATTATGTATCTCAGCAAGTTTAACAATATCGTTCCAGTTTATTTTAAGCTCTGTATTAAATTTTTTCCCATTCAAATAGGATATTAACATATTTAAAAAGACTTCAAAACTACTGTTCATTTTGTATTTTCCTCATCTCTTTTTTTATTAAAGATTTTTTTACAAGAATATACACTGCTACAGATACCAATCCTCCAAATAAATCAATAAATACATCACCGACTGTAGACGTTCTATCAGTAAATATTTGGTGTACTTCATCAGTAACTGCATAAACAAGATTACAAAGTAGTGAAAATAATATATAATAATTACTCAACTTTGAATTTATATTACTAAATCCAGCAATTAAAAAAAGTGTCAAAAGAAAATACATAAACACATGAGCACTTTTTCTGGCAAACTTGTTAATCCCCTGTGTTATAGCTCTCCATTGTTCTTTTGAAAGTATTATTCTTCCTTTGCTATTCTTTTCAAATCTAAAAATATTTATGCTAGATTTTGTGGTAATCTCTGTTTCTGCCTCTCTGTTGATTGCATTATCAGAATTCACTACCTTTGTAGTAGTTTCAACACTACATTTGCTGGCTAAATATCTTACTACTGGTTTAACTAAGCTCCAGCTCTGTTGGGATGACTTTGTTCCATTAAAACTTGACATACAGAATATAACAACTGCCATAACCAAAGCCCCTCCGAAAAAAAGCCCACTTTTTACATTCACAAAAATCACCTCATCGTATAATCCCAACAAAAAGCCTTATGCCTAATACCAAAACATTAATTTATTTATAGCTATAGCTTCCATACTTGCTATATTTTTTATATTTGCCGTATTTTCCATACTTGCCATAGCTTTTGAATTTTTCTTCTTTAACACCATTTATTATAAGACCCAATATATTTACATTAAGGAATTTGGCACTCTGTAAAGAACTTTTCACATCATCATAAGTAGTAATACCCTGTCTGGTAACAAGTACAAGACCACCTGTATACTGTGAAAGCTCTAAAGCATCAGAAACAATATTTATAGGTGGTGTATCTATAATTACATAATCATAAACTTCCTTTACCTTACCTATAAATGCCTCCATATGTTTAGAAGCAATAAGCTCCGAAGGATTAGGAGGTACCGGACCACCTGTTATTAAATCTAAATTTTCTGCAACACTCTTATGTACAACATCTTCTAATGTTGCCATCTTACCCAAAATTGAAGATAAACCAACTTTATTACTAACTTTAAAAACTTTATGCTGTACAGATTTTCTCAAATCACAATCTATTAAAAGGACTTTTGCACCTGTCTGTGCCATAGCAATAGCCATATTTGCCGAAGTAATAGATTTTCCCTCTCCTGGGAAAGAGCTTGAAAATTCTACAACATTGACATCCTTTGCAGACATAGCAAACATAACATTTGTTCTAAGCTGTTTATAGGATTCAATAACCTGAAAGTTCTTTATATCAAGAATAGTTGTTCTTTCCTCTTGGTTCTCAGAAGACTTAAATGGACGTTGTACGTTTCCGGTCTTATTTATTTTTGATTTCAGAAAATTAAACATTGTTAGCCCCCTCACTTTCATTAGCAGTATATACTGGTATTTCACCTAAAACAGGTATTCCAAACTTATTTCTCAAAGTTTCTTCGTCGTCAACAGTATTATTTAAAAATTTAAGGGCAAAAACAAGACCTATTGAAAGAACAAAACCAAAAAATCCACCTAAAATAACATTTTTAGATACATTCGGAGAAGAACTGCCACTAGGAAGTTCAGGATATCCTATAGGATTTACATAAGCAACACCCATAATATTTGATAAGACCTCCGGTGCTACTTCAGACATAGCCAAACAAACATCTACTGAAACCTGTGGGTCTCTTGTAGTAGCTCTTATCTGTAACACTTCTGTATCATTTACTGAACCCATAGAAATACAACTTGCTATACTACCTGATGGAATATATTTTCCCTGTTCACTATCTAAAACCGGGAGAATACCCTCAAGACCTTTTTCACCATATTTCTTAAGCAATATTTTTCCAATATCTTCCATAACCAAATTATCACTTAAAATAACGGCATAAGTATTTACAAGCATCTGTGATGCACTAATATCACTTGATAAAATTTCGCCTGTATTTTGAGTTGCTTTATTGTTCATTACATAAAGCGATACTGAAGATGTGTACTTTTTAGGTATACAAACTTTGGTAAAAATAAGGCTTACAGTAGCAAAAATCAAGGTAATGGCTATTATTACAACAGCATTATCCAAAACTACCTTCACTGCCCCCTTCAAATCTACTTGTACTGTATTGTCTTCCATAACTAAATTCCTTCCCATTTTCTATTGATAGTTTCATTATACAGTATTCCCCTTATATTTTCAATATAAAATATATTTACTTAAAATAATTAAGACAGCTTGCAAAAAACCTTTTTTTAGATTATTATAGTTTCATTATACAGTATTCCCCTTATATTTTCAATATAAAATATATTTACTTAAAATGATTAAAACAGCTTGCAAAAAACCTTTTTTTAGATTATTATTTTATTAAATTCAATATTTAAGGAGTGTCCACATATGAATAACATTATATTAATCGGTATGCCAGGTGCTGGCAAAAGCACTATTGGCGTTGTTTTAGCCAAAAAATTAGGATATGAGTTTATTGATTCGGATATTGTAATACAGAATAGATACAAAAAAATTCTACAGGAATTAATAAATGAATACGGAACAGACGGATTTGAAAAAATAGAAAATGATGTAAATAAAAGCCTTAATCCCCAAAATAGTGTAATAGCTACAGGGGGAAGTGCAATCTATGGTAAAAAAGCTATGGAGCATTTTGACTCAATAGGCACTGTTGTTTACTTAAATTTACCATACAAAGAAATAGAACAGAGATTAGGCAACTTAGAAGAAAGAGGTGTTACAATCAAGAAAGGTCAAACCCTTAAAGACCTTTACAACGAAAGAACACCCCTTTATAAAAAATATGCTAATTTAACTATTGATTGTCAAGGAAAGACAATCAGAGAAATAGTAGAAGAAATTTCTGCTAATTCAAATATCCAAGAGAATTAATCTTTTTACAAATACTTTCACTAAGTACCTTGTAGCCCGTAACGCTTAATAAACCGTCATTGTCTGCAAGGTCACTTGGTATCATACCTTTTGATATTTTTTCTCGATTGTATTCTGTTGTATTCTTGTCCATTTTTTGTTTGCTGTATTCTACCAAAAGTTTTCTAGGATTAATATACTTGTCCCCAAATGTTTTTTCCATTAGTCTATCGACTTCTTTGTTTGTTTCATCGTCACCGTCAGCTAAACCAATAATAATATATTTTCCATTTATGGACTTTACAAATTTTTGTTCTTGTTCAATCAATTCTTTAGGTGTAGACCAGCCTTTTCTTTCAAGCCACATAATATTTATGTAATCTTTATACTTTGAATCTGAACCTTCAGTCTGCACTACAGCTCCAGCTGGTATAACCACTTTTTCACCACTATTTTCTCTTTGGAAATAAAAAGTTGATGTTTTTGTTATATCTTTTTCATCAGTTTCACCAAAAAGAGTTCCCTTTACTCCATTGATTACACAAGGATTAACTCCCGGATTTTTATTTCCACATAATATATTAGTCGCCACACCATTACTTGATTTTACTTTAATAGGATTAATAGCATTGTTGGAATTTTCAATTTCTGCACTTTCACTTACAACAATAGGTATTGATCCCTGTCGTCCCAAAATATCAACAGAGCTTTCATTTTTAATTCCTTTATTTTCTACCGGCAAATCATATCCCAAATTTTTCAAATCTTCATAAAGAAAATCAATGTAGCTGGCAGAACCTTCTCCGGCAGTATTTGAGCCACCCCAACATACAACGCCTTTTAACTTTTCAACCAATTTATCCCTATTTTCTTTTTCTTTATTTACCCTTGCTTGACGATTATTAATATAAGCTCTTGAATAATCATTTATATCACTTATTCGCTCTTGATTTTTATCCTTCGTAGTAGCAACAACTATAGCAGAAATAAACACCATTACCATGGCAATCGTCAAAAGTATTTTCTTATTCATTCCATTTTCCCCCAAAATATTATTGTATAAATTATATCACTAAATTTGTCCATTTTCAATTTCATAATTTCAATATTGCAATCATTTAATATATTATATATTTATCTAAATAAAAAAAGTTAGAAATTTATTTACTAAAATTAATTACGAATACATTAAAAAGGAGATTTTTTTGATATTTTTCTTGTATTTTTTCTATTTAGATTATATAATGGATAATGTTTGCAACTATTGGACTTTTAGGAGGTTTAAATATGAAAAAATGCTTTAATTGTATGAATGATTTACCAGCTTCCGAGGAAAAGTGTCCAGCCTGTGGTACAGTTTATGACAACACACCTAGAGCCGAGTATCATTTACCTCCGGAAACAATTTTAGCAGATAGATATATTATTGGTTATGCAATAAGGGAAACAGAAGTTTTTATTGCATATATGGCATGGGATAAAGAAGAAAACAAAAAAGTTATTATAAATGAATATTTTCCTGCATTTCTTTCAGAAAGAACTGAGGAATTATGTGTTGAACCTGAAAACAAAAAGACTTCTCATATTTTTGTAAGAGGTCTTGCAGCATTCAGAGATGAATGTATAGATTTAAAAGATATGCCAAATGCAGATGTAATAGGTGGTTTTGAACAAAACAACACTTATTACTGCGTCCGTGAAATTGTAGACGGCATAATGGTCAAAAATTTAATATATAATGATTTAAAACTTTCTGGTGACTATGCAAGACGTGTGCTCATACTCATTTTAAGGTCATTAAATAAGATACAGAAAAAGGGTATTATCCACGGTAACATAACTCCAGAAACACTTTATATAAGCAAAAAAGATACTTCTATTATATTAACAGACTTTAGCTTTAGTGGTTATTTAAGTCCCTATTTAGATACAGACTGTAACGATGGTTATTCTCCTTTAGAACAGTATGAAAAAAATACAAGACTTGATTTATCGGCTGATGTTTACTCTGTTGGTGCTGTTTTCTACGAAATGATTTCTAAAGAAAAGCCTGCATCTGCTGTACATAGATTAAAAGCTGATACTCTTGTTGCCCCAACATTAATGGGCATAAATATCAAAAAGAACATTGAAAATGCTATGTTTAACGCACTTAATTTGCACCCTGAACATAGAACAAAAAATGTAACAGCATTCTATGAAGAATTAAAAAATCCAGAAACTCCTAGAAAATGGGAAAGAAATCGCAAAAAGTATAAGAAAAAGGCTAAATTTAGCTTTAGCACATTTAAAGATGCTGGTTTTTGGACAAAAGTCGGTCTTATCGGTATTTTCGGAATAATGTTTCTTGCTGTCATTGCTACAGCTGTAGAAGTAGCCTTTATAAATCACAAAACTAAAAATCCTACTGACGCAGAAATTTCAACTGAAGCTGTACCTAGAAGTGAAGATATTACCTTTAATATAGTTACAGTAACAGAAGAACAAAGTGAAACAACTACCGAAGAAAAGCAAGGATTTTTTGATAAAATATTTGGTGGTAACGATGATACTGATGTCAACGAAAATCAGAGAGAACAAAACAGAACCACAAATAAGAAATCTACAAATAAGCCAAAGGATAAAGTAACTTCTGGTAGTAGTGTAAGATAATTCAGAACATTTTATCTGCAAAATTTAGCTTGTAAACAAGCCATCGGATTTATCTTTCCGATTCATTGGTCAGAACTTTCAACTCCGTTGAAAGCCACACTTCGTGTGTCCGATTTATCTTTCGGTTCACTGGTCAGAACTTTCAACTTCGTTGAAAGCCACATTTCATGTGTCCGATTTATCTTTCGGTTCACTGGTCAGAACTTTCAACTTCGTTGAAAGCCACATTTCATGTGTCCGATTTA
>UQYD01000013.1 GCA_900545305.1 uncultured Eubacterium sp. | reverse complement strand
AAGGGCTATTTCCCAGTTAAGTTTGTTTGCTTCACTGACTATGATGTAACAATTCAGCACAAGGAAGTAGCTTTCCCTAAGGAAAAAATTACTAACACTTTAGGCGAATATATTGCATCTAAGGGCTTAAAGCAGGCTAGAATTGCAGAAACTGAAAAGTATGCTCACGTAACATTCTTCTTTAACGGTGGTATTGAAGAACCAAACGAAGGCGAAGACAGAATACTTGTACCTTCTCCAAAGGTTGCTACTTACGACCTCAAGCCAGAAATGAGTGCTCCAGAAGTAACTGAAAAGCTCATTGATGCTATTAATTCTAAGAAGTATGCTCTTATTATTATTAACTATGCTAACCCAGATATGGTAGGTCATACTGGTGTTATTCCTGCTGCTGTTAAGGCTATTGAAACAATAGACGAATGTGTAGGCAAGGTATATGAAACTGTAAAGGCTAATGATGCTCAGATGTTCATTTGTGCTGACCACGGTAATAGCGACCAGCTTATTGACTATACTACTGGTAAGCCATTTACTGCTCATACAACTAATCCGGTTCCTTTTGTACTTGTAAATTGCCATAAGGCTAAGGGTCTTGAAGAAGACGGTAAGCTCTGCGATATTGCACCTACATTATTAGATATGATGGATTTGGAACATCCAAAGGAAATGACTGGTCATTCTCTTTTAATAAAGTAGTATAATTATTTATAATTTGGTTATACTTATTACTGAAAAACCATTGTATATTTTTTGTGTTATGTAACAAAAAATGTGAAAAATATGTAATTTTATTGTATTTTTAGATGTTTTTATATAAATTTAATTAAATTTTGATTGACAAAGTGGTTTTTTGGTTATATCATTAAGCTAGTGTATATTTTTTACATTTATATATTCTGAAAGGAGATACACAAATGAAAGGTTATTTAGAAATTGTTGACGTTAAGGCAAGAGAAGTTCTTGATTCAAGAGCTAACCCTACAGTAGAAGTAGAAGTTATCGTTAGCGACGGTAACAACGAATTTTTAGGTAGAGCAATGGTTCCATCTGGTGCTTCTACAGGTCAGTTCGAAGCTGTTGAATTAAGAGACGGTGGCGACAGATACTGTGGTAAGGGTACAGAACAGGCAGTAGCTCATGTAAATGATGATATTGCTCCTGAAATCCTTGGTATGAACGCTTTAGACCAGGTTGCTATTGATAACACTATGATTGCTTTAGACGGTACTCCAAACAAGGCTAAGTTTGGTGCAAACGCTATCTTAGGTGTTTCTATGGCAGTTGCTAGAGCAGCAGCAGAAGCTTTAGGTTTACCACTTTACCAGTATCTTGGTGGTTTCAATGCTAAGACTTTACCAGTTCCTATGATGAACATTATGAACGGTGGTAAGCACGCTGATAACACAGTTGACTTACAGGAATTTATGATTATGCCTGTTGGTGCTCCTACTTTCAAGGAAGCATTAAGATGGTGCTGTGAAATTTATCATGCATTAAAGAGCGTATTAAAGGGCAAAGGTCTTTCTACAGGTGTAGGTGACGAAGGTGGTTTCGCTCCTGACCTTGCTACAAGTGATGAAGTTCTTGACAACATCATTGAAGCTATTGAAAAGGCTGGTTACAAGCCAGGCGAACAGATTAGAATCGCTATGGACCCTGCTTCTTCTGAATTATACAAGGAAGACGGTTTATATCACTTCCCAGGCGAAACTGAAGCTAAGGGTGCTGATAAGGAAATCGTTAGAACTTCTGCTGAAATGGTTGAATACTATGCAGCTCTTTGCGAAAAGTACCCTATCATCTCTATTGAAGATGGTCTTGCTGAAGAAGACTGGGATGGTTGGAAGCTTTTAACTGAAAGACTTGGCGACAAGATTCAGTTAGTTGGTGATGACTTATTCGTTACTAACACTAAGAGATTAGCTAAGGGTATTGATTTAGGTGTTGCTAACTCTATCCTTATCAAGGTTAACCAGATTGGTACTTTAACTGAAACTTTCGATGCTATTCAGTTAGCTAACAGAAATAATATGACAGCTGTAGTTTCTCACCGTTCTGGTGAAACTGAAGATACTACAATCGCTGACATCGTTGTAGCTGTAAATGCTGGTCAGATTAAGACTGGTGCTCCAGCTAGAACTGATAGAGTTGCTAAGTACAATCAGTTATTAAGAATTGAAGAAGAACTTGAAGAATCAGGTCAGTATCTTGGTCTTAATGCTTGGTTCAACTTAAAGAACAAGTAATATAAGAATATATAAATTGTTTTTATAACTAGAAAATCCCTCGGTGGGCTTAGGCTTGCTGAGGGATTTTTCTGTTGTGTGGATATTATGTAAACTATTTTTAAAATCTGTGTAAAATTCTCTAATTAAATTCTAATCATTTGTATAGTGAAACACTAATCTTCTCCCTTTATAATAGCTCTTGTAATCAAACAACGAACTATTTTGACGGAGGTGTTTACTATGGCTATTGAAGTTTTTAATAGAGTAGAAGAAAAATATATTGTAAACGAAAATCAGTATAGAAAAATTGTTGCCTCCTTTGGCGACAATATGAAAACAGATGAATACAGTAGTGACGGAAAGTTTTATCAGATTTGCAATATTTATTACGACACAGAGGATAACAACTTGATTAGAACCTCTCTTATGAAACCTATTTATAAGGAAAAAATTCGACTTCGCTCTTATGGAGTGCCAAATAAGGACACAAAAGTCTATTTGGAGGTCAAGAAAAAATATAAGGGTGTTGTAAATAAAAGACGTTCTACATTGAGATTAAAAGAGGCCTATGAATTTACTGAAACAAGGGAAATTCCAAAATTGGAAAGCTATATGAACCCACAGGTGCTAAAGGAATTAAAACATTCTCTTGAATACTATGACGCACAGCCAAAGGTGTTCCTATCCTATGAAAGACAGGCGTTTTTCGGAAGTAATGACAGCAGTTTTAGATTGACTTTTGACAAGAATATTATTACAAGACGTGATGATGTTGGACTTGAAAACGGTATTTTTGGCTCTAAGTTGATTGATGACGGTACTTATATTATGGAAGTAAAGTATATTGAAAGAATACCATTGTGGTTTGTGAAGATTTTGAGAGAAAATGATTTGCAGAAAACAAGTTTTTCAAAATACGGTACAGAGTATAAAAAATATATAGCAGAAAATGAAGAAGAAAACTATGTGGAGGTAAGAAAGTATGCTTAATAATTTAATTTCTAATTTGACTAACTCGGGAGTAGTGGAAACCACATCAATTTCAACAACGGTTGCAGTTACAACAATACTGGTTGCATTTATATTAGGTGTAATAATTAGTATTACATATATTGGAACAGCTGAACCTGAAACCTATAGCCACACTTTTTGTTACACATTGGTAATGGTGCCTATTGTGTCAGCAATTATTATTTTACTTGTAGGCTCAAACCTTGCTACAGCCTTTAGTGTAAGTGGTGCATTTGCTCTTGTAAGATTTAGAAGTGAACCGGGTAATCCAAAGAATATAGCCTATATTTTTGCAACAGTTGCAGCTGGTCTTGCCTGTGGTGTACAATGCTATTTGTATGCAACTATATTTACAATTTTCCTCTGCTTTATTCTTTTGGTGTTCTCTAAAATTAACTTTGGTAGTAGAAAAATTGTCACTAGAAAACTTAGAGTCCTTATTCCTGAAACTCTTGACTATGAAGGCGTTTTTGAAGAAACTTTGGCTAAATATACTACAAGTAGCGAGCTTGAAAGAATTGGTACTTTGGATTTAGGCTCTACTTTTGAGTTGGTTTACGATATTGTAATGAAGGATAATACTCAGACAAAGGAATTGATTGACGAATTGAGATGCTTAAATGGTAATCTGACTGTGTCTGTGTATCTTAATCCTAGAAAATCTGAAAAATAATTAGAATTTTGCATCGATGAATGTTTTTGTTTGTCGATGCTTTTTTATATATGGAATTATTGTAAATAAAATTGTAAATTTTTACTTGTTTTTTTGCTCAAAAAATGTAAAGTTTTACTCCATTTTTTTCTGTTCAAAATATTTTGCTTCGCAAAATATGGCTTAAAAAAGCCACCGGACTTCTTTCCGGTTTGCTAAAAATGGTGGTTTTTTAAGGCAAAGCCTTAAATCGCTTACTTGTAAGCGAAACAAATACTTGTATATCTTTGTAAATACTTAAAACACTTGAATAATAGGGTATATTGAGGTATAATGTACTATGAAATGTTTTGTGTAATAATAATAAATAAAAGTCCGAAATGTTATGTAATATGAGGAATAGAATGGAATTTATAAAGAGTGAAAAATTAAAATACGAATACAGCCGATTTAATGAAGAAACCAACGAAAATGAGTCAATAGAGGCTTTAAAAGGCTTGGATATTACCATTGACAGTGGGGAATTTGTGGCTGTTTTAGGACATAATGGTTCTGGCAAGTCTACATTTGCTAAGTTAATAAACGGCTTATACAGTCCCAAAGACGGTGTACTTATTGTAAATGGCTATGACACCAAAGTGCAGGAAAACATATGGAACATACGACAAAACGTAGGTATGGTTTTCCAAAATCCGGACAACCAAATTATAGCTACAGTTGTAGAGGAAGACGTGGCTTTTGGTCCTGAAAACCTTGGAATGGAGCCTAAAACTATTGCCGAAAATGTTGACAAGGCATTGCACGCAGTTAGTATGGAGGAGTTCAGATATTCTGCTCCTAACTATCTTTCAGGTGGTCAGAAACAGAGAGTGGCTATTGCCGGCATATTGGCTATGACACCGAAGTGTATTATTTTTGATGAGCCGACAGCTATGCTTGACCCTTTAGGTAGAAAAGAAGTAATGGACACCATTTTGGAACTTCACGCACAGGGCATCACAGTTGTGCTTATTACCCACTATATGGAGGAGGCCGCTCTTGCTGACAGAATAGTGGTTATGAATGACGGGCAGAAGGAAATGGAAGGTACACCAAAGGAGATTTTTTCACAGGTTGAGAAAATGAAAGACCTTGGCTTAGACGTTCCACAGGTTACAGAGCTTGTGTATTACCTTAACAAAATGGGCAGAAATTTCCCAATGGATACACTGTCAATAAATGAATTTATAGATTTGGCAGACAAAAATGGCTATAATGATGACTTTTCAATGGAAGAAGTGAAAAGCGACTGGAAGCCCTCAGAAACTATATTGGAAGTAAAAAATCTTACCCATACCTATGGCAAAGGTACAGCCTTTGAAAGAACTGCCCTCAAAAATGTGAATATAGCCATTGGCAAAGGGGAGTTTGTAGGTCTTATTGGTCACACCGGTAGTGGCAAGTCTACACTTATTGAGCATCTCAACGGTCTTATAAAGGCTGAGGAGGGCAATATTTATTTTAAGGGCAAGGATATTTTTGAAAACAAGCAGGATTTAAAGCATATCAGAGAGAAAATAGGTCTTGTATTCCAGTATCCGGAACATCAGATTTTTGAAAGTACAATATTTGATGAAGTTGCCTTTGGTCCTAGAAATATGGGCTTGGAAAAGGAAGAAGTTGAAAAGAGAGTTAAGCAGGCCATTGAGCTTGTAGGCTTAGATGAAAGCTGTTATAAAAAATCTCCTTTCGATTTGTCCGGTGGTCAGAAAAGGCGAGTGGCTATTGCCGGTGTAGTAGCTATGAACCCTGAAATACTTATATTAGACGAGCCTATGGCAGGTCTTGACCCAAAGGGTAGAGCCGAAATACTTTCTAATATAACTGAAATGCACCAAAAATTAGGTATTACAATTATACTTGTGTCCCACTCTATGGAGGAAATTGCCGATATTGCAGACAGAATACTTGTTATGAACAGGGGTAATGTAGAAATGTTTGATACTGTAGAAAATGTATTTTCACAGGTAGAAAAACTTTTGGCAATAGGCTTAAATGCTCCTCAAATTTCACTGTTGATGTACAGATTAAAGGGCAGAGGATTGAAAGTGCCTACTAATATTTATAACGTAAAGAAAGCAGCCGATATTTTAAATCAGGCATTAAGGAAGTGAAAAAATGAATTTGACAATAGGTCAGTATTACCCAACTAAATCCATTGTACACGACTTGGACTCCAGAACAAAAATATTGGCAACAGTACTATATATTGTAGCAATTTTTGTTGCTAAAGGTATCGTGGGCTACGGCATTTGTACTCTCTTTTTGGGCTGTGCCATTTTTAAATCCAATGTGCCTTTTAAAATGCTTTTGAGAGGTTTAAAAAGTATAATAATAATTATTATTTTCACAGTTGTTTTAAATATGCTTTTTATCAGAACCGGTGACTTGGTTTTTAGACTTGGATTTTTGAAGATATATTCAGGAGGTCTGTATACAGCAATACGCCTTTGTGTCAGACTTATTCTCCTTGTAGTTGGTTCGTCTTTGCTTACTCTCACAACTTCTCCAATAAAGTTGACAGAGGGTATAGAAAGACTTTTGAAGCCTTTTAAAAAGGTAGGCTTGCCGGCTCACGAAATAGCTATGATGATGACTATTGCCCTTAGATTTATTCCTACTCTTGTAGAGGAGTTAAACAAAATCAAAATGGCACAGACAGCCAGAGGTGCAGACTTTGACAATGGCAATTTAATGCACAAGGCTAAGGCGATGATACCACTATTAGTGCCACTTTTTATATCATCTTTCAGACGAGCTGACGAGTTGGCTATGGCTATGGAGGCAAGATGTTACAGGGGCGATGTAAACAGAACTAAAATGCACCCTCTTGTATATACAAAAAAAGATTATGTAACAATGGCAATACTTGTTGCTTTGGTAGTAGTAGTGCTTTTGATTAGAATAATTTGGGGTGTGTAATATGAAAGTGTTGTTAAGTGTTGCCTATGACGGCAGTAATTACTATGGTTGGCAAAGACAAAACGATTTTATAACTGTACAGCAGAAAGTGGAGGAGGCTATTTCAGCATTGATGAGAAAGCCAGTTGCTGTAAGAGGTGCAAGCCGTACTGACACAGGTGTTCACGCAATGTGTCAGGGCGTGGTTTTTGAAACGGAAACAACTATTCCTGTAGAAAAAATGCCCTATGCTATAAATTCATTTTTGCCCAATGATATAGTGGTAAATGGTGCAAGGGAAGTTGGAGAGGACTTCCACCCACAGTATAGCGTCATAGACAAAACATACGAGTATAAAATACAAAATTGTGCTTTTAGAAATCCTTTGCTCTATAATTATACGGACTTTGTTCACTATGAGTTGGATATAGACAAAATGAATGAGGCTTGCCAGTATTTCATTGGCGAACACGATTTTAATGCCTTTTGTGCCAGTGGCTCACAGACAAAGACCACTGTCCGTATAATATACAAATTAAATGTACGCAGAGAAAAAGACATTGTAACAATATCGGTTACAGGAAGTGGCTTCCTCTATAATATGGTCAGAATTATTGCCGGCACATTGGTGGCAGTAGGCAGTGGCAAAATAAAGCCGGAAGAAATAAAGGATATTATAGAATCAAAAGATAGAACAAAAGCAGGAAAAACATTAGTTCCAAATGGTTTAACCTTAATGGAGGTAAATTATGACAAATGACAATAATTTAAACAAAGGTAGCTTTTCAAGGAACGATTTGAATAATAGAACACCTAGAAAAACTACAACAAGAAGTACAACAGACAGAACTAGAGGTACAACAGGTGGTACAGCAGACAGAACTAGAAGTACGGCAAAGCCTACAGCAAAAAAGCCAAACAAGACTTCTAGTAAGCCTAAAAACAGTGGCAAAAAGAAAAGAAAAAAGAGTAATTTTGCTACTGTAGCTAAAATTATGCTTGTTGTTTTAATTGTTTTAGTAGTGGCTGTTACTCTTTTCTTTAAGAAAATGAACAGTACAGAGGTCAATTCTTCAGCTAAAAACAAGCCGGAGGAAACAATTTCAGTAAATATTGAGTCAGGTTCTTCGGTTACGGACATAATTAAGGCTTTGGAGGACAATGGTGTTATTGATAGTGCCTTCCACTTCAAGTATCTTTGCAAAAAAATGGGATATGGTCCAGAGTTTAAGTCAGGTTACTACACATTTACAAACCATATGATTTTTGATGATATTATAAAGGCTCTCAACACAGGTGCGTCTAGTATAAATGCTAAAAAACTTACTGTAAGAGAGGGCGAGTGGCTTAGTGAAATAGCATCAGATTTGGAAAGTATGGGAGTTTGTACAGCTAAGGAATTTTTAACTGCTTCCAATTCAAGAGATTACAACTATGACTTTGTGGCAAAAATTCCGGAAAGAGATAACCTTTTAGAGGGTTACTTGTTCCCAGCTACATACTCTATTGAAGAAAATATGAGTGCAACAGATATTGTAAATATGATGCTTGCTAAGTTTGACCAAGTTGTAAAGGACAACGATATTGAAGCACAGGCTAAGAAATTAAACCATACCCTTGACGATGCTGTTATTATTGCATCACTTATTGAGGGTGAGGTAAAATATGCTCCTGAAAGAACATTGGTATCTTCTGTAATATACAACAGACTTGCTAAAAATATGAAGTTACAGCTTGATGACTCTGTTATTTATTCTATGGGTAAGAGAGCTACAAGAGTGTTGTATTCTGATTTGAAAAACAACGATAAGCACAATACCTATGTTGTTGATGGATTGCCAGTTGGTCCAATAAATAGCCCAAGTGAAGACTCTCTTAAGGCTGCTGTTAATCCGGACAACACAAATTATCTCTACTATGTAGTAGAAAATACAACAACAGGTCAGCACCACTTCTCTGCCACTTATGAAGAACATCAGAAGGCAGAAGCAAGTTACAAAAGTCAAAATTGAAAGGAATAAGTTATGAGTTTGGTAGAAAACTATATTCACGAATATTTAGAAAATTTACAGCCTTTTTGTGAGGGCGAATTAGGTCAGTTGCAAAAGACTTCCTATGAAAAAGAAGTGCCTATTATACCAAAAGATGTAGTTCAGTTTTTAGGCGTTGTTTTAAGTATTATTAAGCCTAATAAGATACTTGAAATCGGTATGGCAGTAGGCTTTTCAGCCAGTTATATGACAGGCTTTCTTCAGGAAGGTGGCCATTTGACTACTATTGACCGTTTTGATGTTATGATAAAGCAGGCGAAGGAAAACTTCAAACGTCTTGGTGTAGAAGACAAGGTTACAATATTAGAAGGCAATGCCAACGATATTTTGCCTACATTGGACGAACAGTACGACTTCATTTTTATGGACGCAGCAAAGGGTCAGTATATACAAATTCTCCCTGACGTACTTCGACTTTTGAAAAAGGGTGGAGTAATTATTGCCGATGATATTTTGCAAGAGGGCAGAGTTGCTCAGGCTTACGAGGAAGTTCCAAAGCGTCAGAGAACTATTCACAAGAGAATGAACGAATTTTTAAATGAAATAACAAATAATCCAAAGTTAAAATCAAGCATATTGACTATTGGTGACGGTGTGGCATTTATTCAGAAAATAGAGGATTGATAAAATGAAAAAAATAGAATTACTTGCTCCAGCTGGAGATTTGGAAAAACTTAAAATTGCTGTACTCTATGGTGCAGACGCAGTATACCTTGGTGGTACTAATTTTGGACTTAGAGCAAAGGCTAAAAACTTTGACTATGACCAGATGAAAGAGGGTGTAGAGTTTGCTCACGCCCACGATGTAAAGGTGTATGTTACTTGCAATATCTTTGCTCACAATGAAGATTTTGAGGAAATGGCAGACTACTTTAAGGAGCTTGAAGAATTAAATGTAGATGCAATTCTTGTAGCCGACCCTGGTGTGTTTGCCCTTGCCAGAAAAACTGTTCCTAATATGCCAATTCATATTAGTACACAGGCAAATAATACTAATTATATGTCTGCTCTTTTCTGGAAAAATCTTGGAGCAACTAGAATTGTTATGGCTAGAGAACTTTCTCTCAAGGAAATTAAAGAACTCCACGATAAAATTGGTGATACAGAAATTGAAGCTTTCGTTCACGGTGCAATGTGTATCAGCTACAGTGGCAGATGCCTTTTAAGTAACTATTTAAGTGGTAGAGATGCCAACAAAGGTGCATGTTCACACCCTTGCAGATGGCAGTATTATGTTACAGAAAAGACTAGACCAAATGAATATATGCCAATAGTTGAAGACGAAAGAGGTACTTATATCTTCAATTCTAAGGACTTAAATATGATTCAGCACATTCCTGAACTTGTAGATGCCGGCATTTTCAGTCTTAAAATAGAAGGTAGAATTAAAACTTGTTTCTATGTAGGTACAGTTATTAAGGCTTATAGAGAAGCTATTGACGATTATTTAAAAGACCCTGCATTGTACGAAAGCAAAAAGGACTACTATATGCAGGAAGTTTCTAAGGCAAGCTACAGAGGTTATACAACTGGTTTCTACTACGGTAAACCAAATGAGGAAGACCAGGTTTACACTACTAGCTCATATATCAGAACTTATGACTTCATTGGTATGGTTCTTGACTACGATAAGGAAACAGGCTATGCAACAGTGGAACAGAGAAATAAGTTCGTTGTAGGCGAAAAGATAGAGGTAATGCGTCATAATGGCGAAGATTTCACTATGACAGTAGAGGAAATGTATGACGATAAGGGCGAAAGTGTTACAGAAGCTCCTCACCCACAGCAGATTTTAAAGGTTAAGGTTGATAAACCAGTTGAAGCTTTTGATATGTTTAGACGTGAAGCTAAAAATCCAGTTACGCTTGAGTGATTAACTAAAATGCTTAATCTTTCTTTTTCTATCGCAAAAAGAAAGAAACAAAGAAAAATGCTCTTTCAAGCATCTGTTTCCCTTACAAGTAAGGGATTTAAGGCTTTGCCTTAAAAATCCACCATTTTTTGAAAAAAATGGAGTAAAACTTTACTATTTTTTGAACAGCAAATTAGCAAACCGGAAAGAAGTCCGGTAGCTTATTTATAAGCCGTATTTTGCAAAGCAAAATGTTCTGAACAGAAAAAATGGACTAAAACCTTTCAAATATTTAAGATAAATAAAAAGTAAAATTTCTATTTTTACTACCATATTTGGATTAACAGAACAAAGTTTTCGTTTTTATATCTTATTGCAAAAACCTATAAAAAGTGGTATTATAAATCTATAAAAAGTTAGGCTAAACAGCTTAACACAAAAGGAGGAGAACCAATGAAGAAGAAAATTTTATCTTTGCTTTTAAGTTTGTCAATGGTTGTTGTTCCTGTATTATCATATGGTGCAGACAACACACTTTCAACAGACTGTCAGCTTTCAGCAGAAACAATTAACGTAGGCGACACACTTTTTGCCGACTACAAAATAACTGACAACCCTATTGGTTTCAACAGTTTAACAGGCTTTGTCTATTTTGACCCTGCTGTTTTAGAGGCTGTTGATATTGATTACACAGAAATGCCTAGTGATATTATTGAGTACAACAATATCCCACTTTTCCCTAGTAATGTAGTCAGCTCAAGAGTGGATTTCGTACCAAAGGCACAGGACTATGATTACAATGGACAGGCTGACAACAAGACTAATGCCGGTAAGTTAGGTATTTTAAAGTTCTCAGGTTACAATTCTGCATCTGTTGACAACTATTTACAGAACTACACTTCAACAGGTACAGTAATCAGAATTAAGTTTAAGGCTGTAGGTACCGGTTCATCTGACGTAAGTTTTGATAAATTTACAGGTGCTAACCTTACAAAGGGTACACAGACTAAGTTAAATGTACAGTCTGCTCACTCAACTGTTTTAGTAAACGGTAATGCTACTGACAACGGTGACGACAGCACAACTACTACAGAAGCAACTACAGAAACTACTACTGTAAGAGCAAACACTTCCAACGGTGGAGGTGGAGGTGGTGGTGGCTCATCTTCAAGAGTTACTACAACTACTACAGAAGTAACTACTGATGCTACTGCTGATGACACTACAGAAACTACTACTGCTACAGTAGAAAACTCTACAGAAAGTACAACAGTACAGGCTGTTACATTCTCTGATGTACCTGCTGATTACTGGGGTGCTAAGTATATCAATGAGCTTGCATCTAACAAGGTTGTAAATGGCTACAGTGACGGTACATTCTTACCAAACAACGAAGTTAAGAGAGCTGATTTCATTATTATGCTCCTTAAGGGTATTGGTGTTGATGTAACAAAAGCTCCACAGTCTAACTTCAGTGACGTAGAAAATGGTGCTTATTACTACAATGCCGTAGGTCTTGCAAAGGATTTAGGCATTGCCAACGGTAATGGCGATGGCACATTCTCTCCAGCTAGTAATATTACAAGACAGGATATGATGATTTTAGCTAAGAAAGCTCTTGTATACAAGCTCGGCAGTGATATTACAGTAGAAAATACTGACAACCTCAAAGGTTTCAGCGACTATGAAGATATTTCAGCTTATGCCCTTGAAAGCCTTTCTGCTATGGTTAAGGACGGCTATGTAAATGGTATGGACGGCAATAAGATTGCTCCAAAGGCTACTACTACAAGAGTACAGGCTGCCACAGTTATCTACAAGATAATGAATAAATAAAATAGAATAAATTTCTGATTTGCCCCCATAGTTGATTTATGGGGGTAATTTTTACAGTGAATCGGAAAGATAAATCCGATGGCTTATTTATAAGCCACAAATTAACAAAGTTAATTTGTTCTGAACAGTGGAATTAATATAAAATTTAGATTATAATATTACATAAAGAAGGTGAGAATATGAGTGTACAGTCTGATTGTGAAATGATGTCATTAAGAGCTATGGAAGAATATTCAAAAAAACATCATTTGACCGGTGATGAAGCTATAAAACTTTTCCATAAGTATCAAGTGTACGAAAAAATAATGATACAGCACGAATACCTTCATCAGGTCAGCACAGAGGAAGTTTTGGAATACGTTGAAAAAATAATTACAGAGGGTTCTAAGGAATTAGTTGTTTATCACGGCAGTTGTTTTGATTTTGATGAAGTGGATTTAAGTAAATCCCATAATCGCAGGGACTTTGGCAAGGGTTTTTATACAACCATATTGAAAGAACAGTCAAAGGCTTGGGCGTACAGACTATCTCTTAGAGAGAAGAAAGAGCAATACTTTGTCTATGAATTTTTGTTTGATGAAAATACAGAATTAAACGCCAAAAGGTTTGATACATTAAGTGAAGATTGGTTAGAATTTATAAAAGAAAACAGGGAAAAAGGTGGATTGCAACATAATTATGATGTAGTAATAGGTCCTGTAGCTGATGACAACACAATGGAAACAGTTCAGCTCTATATTGCAAATATTCTCACTTCAAAGGAAGCTGTTGAAAGATTGCGATATAATAAAGTAAACAATCAGGTATCATTCCATACAGAAAAGGCTTTGAAATATCTTAAATTAGTAAGGAGGGAACACTATGGCAATGGCAATTTACTTCTTTAATGGAAAAGACATTACAACAAATATGATTATACAAATTAGAGGAGTTATAAATGTATTGCAAAGGAGAATGAATATCAGTTTTCCTGATGCAGCTTTGAAGTTCTACACCTCCGAAACCTACAAAACACTTCAGCAGACAGAAAACGGTTTGTGGGCAGAATCAGCCGAATATATTGCCGACAGGTATTATGAAGAAATGGGACTTGACCCAGTATAAAATGTTTTAAAAAGAGGAAAAATATAATGGACAGAATGAAACAATTAATAGAAATTCTTAATAAGGCGTCACTTGCCTATTATCAGCAAAATAGGGAAATAATGACTGACAGGGAATATGATGCACTTTATGACGAGCTTGTGGCATTGGAAAGTGAAACAGGTATTGTGCTTTCAAATTCGCCTACACAAAATGTAGGTTACGAGGTTTTAGGTTCTCTTACAAAAATTAGACACCCACAGCGAATGTTATCCCTTGACAAGACAAAGGAAGTATCCCGTCTTGCTGAATTTTTGGGCAACAATGTAGGTGTGCTTTCCTACAAAATGGACGGTCTTACTGTAGTTTTGACATACAATGACGGAGAGCTTACACAGGCTGTTACAAGAGGAAACGGAGAAATTGGGGAAGATATTACCCACAATGCTAAGGTTTTTAAGAACATTCCTCTTAAAATAAGCCAAAAGGGTCAACTTGTTCTTAGAGGAGAGGCTGTTATTTCCTTTGAGGATTTCGACAACATAAATGAAGAAATGTCGCCGGAAGAAAAGTACAAGAACCCAAGAAACCTTTGCAGTGGCACAGTGCGTCAGCTTAATTCAGAAATTTGTGCAAAGAGAAACGTCTGTTTTGTGGCATTTCAGCTTGTAAGTGCAGAGGGAATGGAATTTGAAAAGAAGTCACAGGGCTTTGAATATTTGGAAAAGCTAGGTTTTACAGTGGTAAAAAGAAAGTTTGTAAATTCTGAAAACATAGCACAGGCAGTAAGGGAGTTTGAAGAAAATATACCAAACAATCCTTTTGCCACAGACGGTTTGGTGCTTACTTATGACGATATTGCATACTCTCGTACTTTAGGGGAAACAGCCAAGTTCCCTAGAGATTCCATAGCTTTTAAATGGGCAGACGAGCAGGCAGAAACCACTCTTATTGACATAGATTGGAATACTTCCCGAACAGGACTTATAAATCCAATAGCCGTTTTTGAACCAGTAGAGCTTGAGGGTACAACAGTGAACAGAGCTTCACTTCACAATGTAAGTATTGTGGAACATTTGCAGTTGGGCATTGGAGATAGAATTACAGTTTACAAGGCGAATATGATTATTCCACAGGTGGCAGAAAATTTGACAAAGAGCAACAATGCTGAAATTCCTAAGAATTGCCCAGTTTGTGGAGAGGAAACTGAAATAGTCAGCCTTAGGGACGGTAAGGCATTGAAGTGTGTCAATCCAAACTGTAAGGCACAGCGTGTAATGGCAATAGAGCATTATGTAAGCAGAGATGCTATGAATATTGAGGGCTTTTCAGAGGCGACTATTGAAAAATTCATTGATAAGGGCTTTTTGGATAACTATGCAGACATTTACTGTCTTGAAAAGTACAGAGATAGCATAGTTGAAATGGAGGGCTTTGGAGAAAAGAGCTACAATAACCTTATTTCAGCCATTGAAAAGTCTAAAAATGTGAATTTGTGCAATTTTATATATGCTTTGGGTATTAATAATGTAGGTTTAAGTAATGCAAAATTATTGTGCAAAAAGTATAACAATGACCTTGAAAAAATAATGAACGCAAGTGCTGACAGCCTTTGTGAAATAGACGGTATAGGGGAAGTCATTGCCGTAAGTATTGTGAAGTATTTCAACCATAGCCACAATATTGAGCTTATTAATAAGGCACTTGAGTACATCACTTTTGTGGCAGAGGAAAGCACAGGCAGTAATAAGTTGGAGGGCAAAACCTTTGTTATAACCGGTGATGTCCACAACTATAAAAATAGAAAAGAACTCCAAAACTTTATAGAAAGTATGGGTGGCAAGGTCACAGGCAGTGTTTCAGCTAAAACAAATTATCTCATAAATAATGATGTAACATCAAATTCAAGCAAAAATAAAAAGGCTAAAGAGTTGAATATTCCTATTTTAAGTGAGGAAGATTTTGCAGAGTTGATAGAAAGTCTTTAAAGTATATAAAGTGCAAGGCTAAATACCTTGCACTTTTTTTGTTAATGGTTTATTTAGTAGGTTCTGTGTTTTGAGTATTAGAAACAACAGAGATAGTATTTACACCTTGAGAATTTATAGTGTTTACAATAGCAGTTAAACAATCTTCAAGAACTTTATCATAATTTTCAGTTGTTTCTTTTTTGTTTCCTTCAATAATTATCTTTAATTCGTCTAAAGACATATCAGCATTACTTAGGTCAAAATCTTTATCTTCTTTATTTTCATTTTTTTGACTGTCTTTATCTGTTGAATCATGGGCATATGAAATACCATATAAAACATTATTAGGACCACTAATATGTATTTTTTCAACAGTAAGTTGGTCAATAAGATTACACATATCTTCATAACTGTAGTTAATTACTTTATCAGAAGATTCAACATCATTAAGATTTGTAAGTTTTGCTATATTGTTTTTATTATCCAAAACAATAACCTTATCTCTGTAAGCAATATAAGTACAGTTTTTGTTCACATTCTCATTTAATTTTTCAGAAGAAGTAGAATGTATTGTTTCAGTTTCAGTTGCTGTGCTATTTTTATTACAACCGGAAAATAACATACAACTGACTAATAAAAATTGTATATAATATTTTTTCATAAGAGCCTCCTTTAGTTTGTAATACTTCAAAAATGAGGTGTGAAAGGAATCTTATTTTTCACACCTCAATAGATATATGGAAATTATATTTTAAATGTTATGCATAAAATTCTGCTTGGAAAGAGCCGTCTCTATTTACTGTATATCCATTATTAGAATAGAGTATATTTCCTTTTGCTGTAATGGAGCAAGTTCTGTAAGAATCTATCATTTTATATGATGTACTTTTACAAGTGAATGTTTGAGTTAATGTTGAGTTACTAGCATTTGGAACGGTAATTTTTGTTACGCTTTTAAATCTATTACTTTGACCGGTTGTTTTTAAAATAACAGCTTGAAGTCTAAAAGTTACATATTCTACTTTTTTAGTTTTATCATAAGTTTGAGTAGTTGATGCTTTTGCTGAATTATCATTGGAATTATAAGGTTCCCATTCAATGTCATCGTAGCTACAACCTGTAACTTCTTCGTATTCTTTTTTAACAGACTCTTTATTTTCCTGTCCTTCTTTGGCAATAGCTTTTAAATTTGAAATAAATTCTCCAACTGTTACTTCAGTAGTTTTTTCAGAAGTATTTACAGATAAACCAACATCTCCATATTCTGCATTAATTTTGCTTACAATATCTTCAACATTACTTTTGGGAATATCATATATGCTGTCATCAAGAGAATACTTTGAAGTATCAATATAAGAATTGTAGCTTAAATCGCTTGCAAAAGCTACATTAATTGTGCTTAATGCCATAACAGATATTAAGATAATTGAAAAAATTTTTTTTAAATGTTTCATAATTCACAATCCTTTCATTAATTAATGTTTTCCATATATCTAATATCGCATTTTAAATAAAAAAAGATTTTAAATTTAAAATACGATAAAATTATAGCGATTATTAACAAATTTGTCAATATAGATTTTAAAATAAAAAAACGAAATTAAATTTAAAATTATTTTTATATTTATTGACTTTTTAAATAAAATAATGTATAATAACCGAAGAAAGGGTGAAGATATGTTTAAATTAAAAAAGGAAAAATCGCCTTTTAACCTTAATGAAAAGGAAGAACAGGTGATGAAAGTTTTATGGAAAAATGACATGCCGATGTCAGCAACTGAAATTGCTAATGAAATTGAAAGTGATTGGGCTAAAAAATCTATACAAAATATTATAAGAAAATTAGAATCGAAAAATGCTATAGAAATTGCTGAAATTACAAAAATAGGAAAAACATATGGCCGATTATTTAGACCAACTGTATCATCAGATGAGTATGCTATGGAACAATTTAATAGGTTTTATGATAAGGATGATTACGCACCTTTTCTTTTATCAGCTTTAGTGGATACTAAGGAAGAAAATAAGGAGCTGGCACAAAAACTTAGGGATTTGATTGACCAGTACAAGGAGGAATAGAATGGAAGAGCAGGGGGCTGCAAGATATGTTTATGAATTCTGTACAGCATATACATCAATAAATACTGCTTTTTGGGTTACAATTTTTGCTATAACGATAATAATATTAAGTAGAAATTTAAATTTTAAGAGAAAATATTGTTTTAATGTATTGTGGGCTTTGGTAGTATTGTGTCTTTTGAGATTCTTTTTAAATTTTGAAATACCTTTCTTTACAAACAATTTAAGGTCTTATACTATTTTGGAAAAAATAAGAGATATTTTGAGGTATAATTTTTACACTTATTGCTATGAAGATGATATAGGCAAAATATATTACTATTTTACTTTAGGTAGATTAATGGAAGTAATTTACCTAGTTACGACAATTGTACTTTTGATAAAGAAAAGTTTAAGATGTCGACAACTGTATAGGATTGTTAATTTAATGAATTATACAGATAATACTGAAATCTTAAATTCTTTGAAAATTGCAAAACAAAAAGTAGGAGTACAAAAAAATATAGGTATTATAGTGAATAAAAATATAAGAAGTCCTATTATAGTGGGATATTTTAAGCCAGTAATTCTACTACCTGTAGTTGAATTAAGTGAGATGCAACTTATTACTGTTTTATCTCACGAGCTTATACATTATAAATACAAGCAAATTTTTATAAAACTATTAGTTGAAATTATATGTGTCGTAATGTGGTGGAATCCAGTGTTTTATTTCTTCAGAAAAGAAGTATTTAATATACTGGAATTTTATACAGACCGTAAACTTAATATTCTCTTGAATAATAAAGAAAAAGAGGAATATTTATTAGGCATTGTTAATGTAATTGAAAACTATGGAGGTAGAAATAACACTTTGGATTTTTCTTTGGGACTTGATGAAGAGAATAATGAAAGAGTTATGACAGAGAGATTTAAACTTATATTAGATAATGCTTATATAAACAAAAATAGAATTAAAGATATTGTAATTATGACAGTATTTTTAGTTTTATATATTTTTTCTTATTATCGTATACCTCATCCAGCAGGAGAACCAACTTTTGAAGATTACAATGAGGATGCACCCGTTATAGTTGAAGGTTCATACATAATAAAAGACGGAAATAGGAGCTATACTATTTATAGTCCTTATGGAGAAAAATTAATTACGGTAAGAGGAAAGTTAAAGGAAAATATAAAAGGAGTAATAGTAAAGGAGTAATTTAATATGAAAAAATTAAGAAAAATGTTTGTGCTAATGGGAACAGTCACTTTAATGGTAAATTTTTGTAGTTTTAATATTCTAGCAGAAGATGGAATAAAACAAGTTAGCGAGGTGCAGACTATAAATCCTCGTAGTGGCAATGTATATTATAAATATAAAATAATAAATGGAAAAAAGTACAAAAGGTTATGGTCAGCTGATAAAAACGCTTGGGTTGACCCATACTGGACATTAGCATAGGTTGTAATGAAATTGGTGTAGTTAAAGAAGTCAAATATGCTTCATTAACTATGCCTTTTTATGTAATTAAAGGAGATAATTATGTTAGGAAAAAAACAGATTGGAATAAAGAAAAGATGTAAAATTAATTATGGGTTTGATTTTGAAGAAGAATTTCAACATTGGATTTATGTTACAGGTGCAGGTGAGGAATTTAAGTATCTGGATAATAAATATGAACCATTAAATGGAGTGGATAGTATAAAAAGTTGGAGAAAATATATAAGGGATAAGTATAGAGAAAATGATAGTGAGTTTATCTATATGTTGAAAATTATACGAGAAAATAAAAAATTTGAGGCTGGGATAATTAAAACAATTGGTATTACTGTGCTTGTTGGAACTATATTTAATAATTTTATAAATTTGTTTTTTGGGGAAATTTTTAATAAAAATTCTAATATTTTAATGAATGACAATAAAATGAATTTACAGTCATTGAATATTTTATTAAAGAATTTAAAATTGATTTTGAAATATACTTTATCCTATGAAATAATTACTACAGTAGTATTTTTTATAATTATTTTAATAGGTCTATTATTTCTTTTCTGCAATTTATTAAAAAATATATTGCAAGATATAAATAGGCAAAATTTACAACAGATGTTTATTGAATCAGTAATTGATACTTTAATAATAAAATAAATGATTATTATACTGAGCAAACAAAAAAGAGGTGTACATTTACACCTCTTTATTTATATTTACTTCTCTTTTTCTTTTTTATTTATTTTTTTCTTTATTTCTCTTTTAACTTCTTGCGAACTTCTTTCTTAGTTTCAACCATTTTTTCTGCGTAAGCATAGGCTTCGTCCATAGTATCAAAGAACTTATGCTTACCCATTCTTTCCTCGCAACCAAAGTGCTTTAATGTATTATATGTATTTTCGTTGAGTTCACAATACAATACAACAATGTGGTTTCGCTGTGCGTAGTCAATAACGTGGTGAAGGCTATCAAGGGAAGTTGCGTCAATCATTGGTACATTTCTCATTCTAAGAATAAGAATATCGCTTTTAACATTCATAGATTTCATTGTGTCCATAAATGTAGTAGATGCACCAAAGAACATAGGACCTGCTAATTCATATACCATAATATCGTCATTGAGATATTTATATGTATCGTTTTCTGTTTCCTTTGAAAGAGTGTTGATGTCAAATGTTTCTGCCATTTTCTTCATAAACATAAACATAGCAAGTACCATACCTACTTCAATGGCAACAACAAGGTCAAATACAACTGTCAAAAGGAAAGTAAGAGCTAAAACAGAAAGGTCAGTTTTTGTAGTATGACCGATTTCCACAAATTCCTTAAACTGGCACATATTGAAACTTACTACAATAAGAATTGCTGAAAGTGTAGCCATAGGAATAAGTTTAGCAAGAGGCATAGCCACAATCATAATTACGAAAAGAACGATTGCGTGAACCATACCGGCAACCGGTGTTCTACCACCGTTTTTAATATTAGTAGCTGTTCTTGCAATAGCACCTGTAGCAGGAAGACCACCGAAAAGTGCTGATGCAATATTTGCAATACCCTGTGCAATAAGTTCCTGATTAGAATCGTGCTTATCACCTGTCATACCGTCAGCAACTACGGCAGAAAGAAGTGACTCAATACCGGCTAAAATAGCAATAGTAATTGCAGGCTGAACTAAAGCACCGATATTTACCTTTGTAAAGTTTGGAATATGAGGCATTGGAATAGCACCCTTGAGGTCGCTAAATTTTGAACCGATAGTCTGTACTTCTGTTGCCATACCATTTTTTTGGAGTAAATAGAGTACAACTGTAGAAAGTATTAAGGCAACAAGGGAACCGGGTATTCTCTTGCTTACTTTGCCCCAAAGAACAATAACAATAATTGAACCTACGCCAATAGCTGTAGCTGTCCAATTGATTTTAGAGATATTTGTAATATATGCCCACCATTTTGGCAAACATTCTGAACTAAGTCCCTGAATATTAAGACCGAAAAAGTCATTTAACTGTGTTGTAAAAAGTGTTACGGCAATACCTGTTGTAAAACCTACTGTAATAGGGAAAGGTATGAACTTGATAATATCCCCCAGTTTTAACACACCCATTATAACAAGGAATATACCTGCCAAAATTGTGGCAACAATAAGACCCTCAATACCGTACTGGTCTATGATACCACAGATGATAACAACAAAGGCTGCTGTTGGGCCACCAATCTGAACTCGGCTACCACCCCAAAAAGAGATAATAAAACCTGCAATAATAGCAGTAATCAAGCCGACTTCCGGAGATACTCCAGATGAAATGGCAAGAGCAATAGAAAGAGGAAGGGCAACAACTGCGACAATAAGTCCGGCAACTATGTCCTTAACAAGGTTTTTTCCTTTCAACTCCTCTGGCGAGTTTTTCATAATTGAAAATAGTTTTGGTTTCATTTTCTTAAATCTTCCTCCATAAAATTTTAATAATATCTTCATAATTTATTGTAAGGTTTTTTTCGCCTTTAGTCAAGAGGTTGTTGTATTTATTTGTCGGTTGTGATAAAATTAAATGAAAATATGTATTTTGGAGGTGCTTTCTTTGACAAAGTCTGAAATAAGGAAATTATATAAGGAAAAAAGAAGTGCTTTGACACTTTCTCAGGTTGAGGAAATGTCGGCTGAAATACAGTATAATATTTTTTCTTTGCCACAATACAATGATTGTAAGACCTTGTTTACTTTCATAAACTATGGCAAGGAAGTAGTGACTAAAAACATAATAAAAGATGCTTTAAAAAAGGGCAAAGAGGTTGCCGTACCCTATATGACGGGAAAGCCCCACGAAATGGTTTTTCTCAAAATAGAGGGCTTAGACAATCTTGTGGAGAACAAGTACGGCATACTTGAGCCTGTATTTAATGAAGAAGATATTCTGAACTCAGATGAAAGTACATTTATAATCGTGCCTGCCTTGGTTTTAGATAACAACAAAAACAGAATGGGCTACGGCGGTGGTTTTTATGACAAATATCTGAGCGAAAATAAATATTTATGCTCTGTTGGCGTCGCCTACGATTTTCAAATAGTAGAAAATGTGCCTACAGAGGAAAACGATGTGCCTTTAGATATAATTGTGACAAATAGGGGGATAGTGAAATGAAAACTGTTAAGGAAAATGGTCAGCTTGCAGTAGTTGCAAAAAGACAGCTTGCAAAACTTGGTACAGACCAGAAGAACAATATTTTAGCCGTTTGTGCTAAGGCTTTGAGAGATAATGCAGAATTTATTGTTGGCGAAAATGCCAAAGATATGGAAAATGCCAAAAATAACAATATGCCACAGGGTTTACAGGATAGATTGATGCTCAATGTAGAAAGAGTGAATGCTATGGCTGAGGGCTTGGAGCTTATTGAAAAACTTCCTGACCCTATTGGAGAAGTCCTTGATATGAGAACTTTGCCAAATGGTCTTACAGTTGGTCAAAAACGTGTGCCTATGGGCGTTATTGGCATTATCTATGAAGCTAGACCTAATGTTACAAGTGACGCCTTTGGTCTTTGCTTAAAGGCTGGTAGTGCTGTTATTCTTAGAGGTGGTAGTGATGCTATCCACTCCAATATTGCCACTGTTTCTGTTTTCAGAAAGGCTATTGAGGACTTAGGCTATAACCCTGATTTTGTTCAGCTTGTAGAGGACACTACTAGAGCATCTTCTACTGAAATGATGACATTAAATGATTATATTGATTTGCTTATTCCTAGAGGTGGCAAGGGTCTTATACAGTCTGTTGTTAAAAATGCTACTGTTCCGGTAATTGAAACTGGTGTAGGTAACTGCCATATTTATATGGACGAAAGTGGCAAAATTGATGACGGCGTGAACATTATTGTAAATGCTAAGGCACAGAGAGTTGGTGTGTGTAACGCAGCCGAAACTCTTTTAGTACATAAAAATATAGCAAAAGAGTATTTACCAAAGGCTATTTCAGCATTAAGAGAAAAGGGTGTTGAAATCAGAGGTGACCAAAGAGTGGCAGAGATTGTGCCTGATGTTGTACCGGCTACAGAGGAAGATTGGGCAACTGAATATTTGGACTATATCCTTGCTGTTAAGGTGGTAGATAGCCTTGATGATGCTATTGACCATATTGCGAAATACTCAACAGGTCATTCAGAATCTATTGTTACAGAAAACTATACTAATGCCCAGAGATTTTTAAACGAAGTAGACTCAGCAGCAGTGTATGTAAACGCTTCTACTAGATTTACTGATGGCAATGAGTTCGGTTTTGGTGCTGAAATCGGTATTAGTACACAGAAATTGCACGCAAGAGGTCCTATGGGTCTTAAAGCTATTACTACTACTAAATATATAATATACGGAAATGGACAAATAAGACAATAATTAAAATGCTATTCTTTCTTTTTCTGTCGCAAAAAGAAAGGAACAAAGAAAAATGCTCTTGCAAGCATTTGTTTCGCTTACAAGTAAGCGATTTAAGGCTTTGCCTTAAAAATCACGATTTTTAGCAAACCGGAAAGAAGTCCGGTGGCTTGTATAAGCCATATTTTGCAAAGCAAAATGTTCTGACCAGAAAAAAATGGAGTAAAACTTTACTATTATATTTTTGACTAGTAAAAGAGGACTAAAAAATTACAATTATTTTCCATTAATATAAGGTAGTAAAATGAGATATGACAACATAATAAAAGCCAAATTTTTAACACGAGAGAACAGGTTTATTGCCCACATTTCAGTAAACGGCAAAGAGGAGATATGCCACGTCAAGAACACTGGCAGATGCAGAGAGCTTCTTATTCCAAATGCTGAAATTTATGTTCAGACCAACAATGACCCAAAGAGGAAGACGAGGTTTTCACTTATTGCCGTCAACAAAGGTGGCAGGCTTATTAATATGGACTCTCAAGCACCTAACAAGGCTGTTGAGGAGTGGCTGAAAGGTGGTGGCTTGTTTTCGGATATTGTAAATTTAAAGAGAGAAAAGACTTTCCGGAACTCACGTTTTGATATGTATTTTGAGCGTGGGGGTAAAAAATGCTTTATGGAAGTGAAAGGGGTTACATTGGAGAATGACAATGTTGTCAGTTTTCCTGATGCACCTAGTGAAAGGGCTGTAAAGCATTTAAAGGAATTGCAGATAGCACACAATATGGGGTATGAAACATATGTACTATTTATTGTACAAATGAGTAATGTGAAATATTTTGAGCCAAATGCAGAAAATCATAAGGCTTTTGCAGAGGAGTTAAAAAAGGCGAAAGCAAGTGGTGTAAACATACTTGCCTATGATTGTGAAATAGAGCCGGACAGTATGGTGATTAGAAAGCCGGTACAGGTTCTAGTATGAGGGTAGACGTGAAAAAACTTTTTTCAATTATTTTGATTTTAGTGCTTATATGCACAAGCGTCACTATTGTATACGGTGGCGACAATTACATAACTGTCAGAGATGTTGTGAACAGGCTTGACAAAGTGGCAGGGAGTTACAATCCACAGTACACAAAGGAAAAGCTCCTTAGCAGTTCGTCTTTTGTACTTGACGAAGATGTTACAAAGGCACAATGTTACTATTTAATAAGTAGGGCTTTTGACAATTTTCCTCAGCTTCAGGGGGATTGTCTTGCAAATTCTCCGACTAAGATTACATACTACGATATGCCTATGTGGGCAGGGAATGAAATCGGCAAAATGGTTTCTTGTGGGCTTGTAGACAATGACGGCAGTGGTGCTTTTTATCCTTTGCAGAATGTTACTGAAAAGGAATTTGACACCATTCTTCAGAGAGTTTACAGACTTTATGGCACTGACAAAAAGGACGATTTTTATTCTTATGTAAACCACAATGAGCTTTTGAAGGACAATTCTGCCCAGCTTGAGGACACAGGCAATTTAAATACCATTGATGAAGCCCAAAAACATAATGTGGAAATGTTCAACAGCATTGTAAATGAATGTATTGACGGAGATTGGCAAAAAGGCTCTAAGGAGTCGGCTATACAGAACCTCTACCTTACTATAGAGGATTTTAAAACCAGAAATGAACAGGGTGTTGAGCCTATTAAACCATTTTTAGACCAGTTGTCACAGGTGAAAGACGATAGCCAGTTAAATGCCTTTGTGGAGGAATACACTAAAAAGACAAGTATGGCTGCTTTTGTGAATTTCTCTCTTGCTCCACAGCCTAGTGACAATGGCAAGTATGCTCTGTATTTTGACTGCTATGTGCCACTTATGTACATCAGTGTCAGTCAAAACCCTGATGAGCTGGAAAGATACAAAAAATACATTACTGATATGTTTGAAATGGCAGGAGAAAGCAACAAACAGGCTTTGGAAGATGCCGAAAATGTTTTAAATGTAGAAAAACTTCTTTCTTCTGATATTATTGCAAATGGTGACTCCGAATTTATGGAAACCATTGAAGCTGACGGCTTTGATGACAGTTCCAACATAATGGAAAAGCTGTACAAGAGCTATGATTTAGATTTTATTGACAGCAAATTCAAAACTTTGGACTTGAAGGCAATAGTAAAAGCCTTTGGCTATGATGAGAATTTACCTCTTATTATATGGGATATGAACAGAGTAAACAAGCTGTCTGAACTTTTCAATGGAGAACACTCTCAGGAGCTTGCAAGTCTTCAAAAAGCCTATATGATTAGCATTGGTGGTATGTATTTATCACAGAATTTCTATGATTTGTACGACAACTTCCTTATGGATATATACGGCACAGACCAAAGTGTTTTAGACCAAAATATGGCTCCCAGAACATTCATATCCAATCAGATGAGTGTTTACATCAGTCAGATTTTCTGTCAGAAGTATTTTGACAAGTCAAAGAAAGAACAGGTTATTAAAATAGCAGAAAATTTGAGAGATACTTTCAGAGAAAGGCTTAAAAACAACCGTTGGCTTTCAGGCACAACAAAGATTAAGGCTATTGAAAAGCTGGATAATATGGATTTACAGGTGGGCTATCCCGATAATTGGAGATGCTATTTGGACTATGCAGACATAAAATCTCCTGAGGAGGGTGGAACATACTACAGCAATATGCTTGAAATAAACAGGGCTATTGTAAAAGGTGCTATTGATTTCAGCAAAAACTATGATGTGAAAGATATGTGGGAAGTTCAGCCTTATGACGTAAATGCCTACTATGTTGCTGAGAAAAACAAAATGATTATTCCTGCCGGCATTTGCTATGCCCTTAGTTCAGACAGTCCTGAAAGCAACTATGGCACAATAGGCACAGTTATTGCTCACGAAATAGTACACGCCTTTGATACACAGGGGGCGATGTACGATAAAGACGGCAATCTTACAGACTGGTGGAGTGCTGTAGACTATTCCAATTTCAAGGAACAATGCAAAAAAGTAGAGAAATTTTATGACGGCTATGAGTCAGCTACAGGAATAGAAACTTCAGGTCAGCTTACATTAAATGAAAACATTGCCGACATCGGAGCTATGGCTTGTGCCTTAGATGCTGTTTCAAAATTGGGCAATGTGGACTACGACAAGTTCTTTACAGCCTACGGAAAACTGTTTTTCACTACCTCTACAAGGCAGTATTTATCACTGTTAGCTGTTATGGACCAACATTCCTACGGCTCTGTAAGAGTGAAAAGAACTTTATCCAATTTTCAGAAGTTTTATGATACCTATGGCATAAATGAGTACAATGGTATGTATGTAAAACCTGAAGAAAGAATTAACATTTGGTAAGTTTTTTGTAAATTTTTAAAAAACTATATACATTTTTAAAAAAAAGGTGTATAATGTGTTCAAACGATTGAATTTTTATTGAATAATATATACATATGCTGTATTTTACGGTATTTAGGAGGATTAGTTATGGCAGTAGATTTAAAGGGTAGAAACTTCTTAACATTAAGAGATTTTACAGCTGAGGAAATTAGCCATTACCTTGAACTTGCAGCTCAGTTAAAAGCTGATAAGAAAAATGGTACAATGAAAAAATATATGGAAGGCAAGAATATTGCTTTGATTTTTGAAAAGCCTTCAACTAGAACTAGATGTTCTTTTGTAGTTGCTTGTAATGATATGGGTGCTTTTCCTGAATACCTTGGTAAAGGTGATATACAGCTTGGTAAGGAATCTGTCGAAGATACTGCCAGAGTTCTTGGTAGAATGTTTGACGGTATCGAATTTAGAGGATTTTCACAGAAAGTTGTTGAAGATTTAGCTAAATACAGTGGTGTTCCTGTATGGAATGGTCTTACTGATGAAGACCACCCAACTCAGATTTTAGCTGATTTCCTTACAATTCAGGAACATTTAGGTAAGTTAAAAGGTGTTAAACTTGTATATATGGGCGACGGCAGAAACAATATGGCAAACGCCCTTATGATTGGTTCTTCTAAGATGGGTCTTGATTTTGTTATCTGTTCTCCAAAGGAACTTTTCCCAGAAGAAAGCCTTGTTGAAGAATGTAAAAAGAATGCTGAACAGTCAGGTGCATCAATCACTATTACTGCTGATGTTGCTGAAGCTGTTAAGAATGCTGACGTACTCTATACTGATGTATGGTGCTCAATGGGTGAAGAAGATAAGGCGAAGGAAAGAATTGCTCTCCTTTCTCCATACCAGATTAATAGCGATGTTATGGCTATGACTGGCAAAGACAACACTTTATTTATGCACTGTTTACCAGCTATTAAGGGTAAGGAAGTTACAGAAGAAGTTTTCGAAAGTGCTAAGTCTGTTGTGTTTGATGAAGCAGAAAATAGAATGCACACTATTAAGGCTGTTATGGTAGCCAGCTTTATAGGATAAGAGGACAAAATGGAAAAAGATAAGAAGATTTTATATAGTGCAATGCAACCGTCAGGTGTGCCATCTTTAGGCAATTACTTAGGTGCGTTGAAGAATTGGAAGAATTTGCAGGAGGATTATAACTGTATTTTCGGTGTTGCTAATATGCACGCCATTACTGTCAGACAAAATCCTACTGAATTTAGAAGAAGAATTAGAGATTTATTTACTCTCTTTCTTGCTTTGGGTCTTGACCCTGAAAAAAATATTGTGTATGTTCAGTCTGATGTTCCAGCTCACGCAGAATTGTCTTGGATTTTAAATTGCTATACTTATACCGGCGAATTAAGTCGTATGACACAGTTTAAGGATAAATCAGCTAAACACGCAGATAATATTAATGCTGGTCTTTACACTTATCCTGTACTTATGGCAGCCGATATTCTTCTTTATCAGTCTGACCTTGTGCCTGTAGGTGCTGACCAAAGACAGCATTTGGAAATTACAAGAGATATTGCTGAAAGATTTAACAATATCTATGGCGATGTGTTTACTGTTCCTGAAGGTTATATACCTAAGGTTGGAGCTAGAATAATGGGTCTTCAGAACCCTGAAAAGAAAATGAGTAAGTCTGAAAGCGACAATGAAAATAATGCTATTTTCTTGCTTGATGACTTAAACGTAATTGCCAACAAAATTAAAAGGGCAGTTACTGATTCTGACAATGTAGTTGCTTATTCTCCGGAAGAAAAGCCTGGTATAAGTAACTTGTTGAATATATATAGTGCAGTGACAGGTAAATCTGTAGACGATGCTGTTGCAGACTTTGCAGGTTGTGGATATGGAGAGTTCAAAAAGACTGTTGCTGATGCTGTAGTAGCTGAAATTCAGCCTTTACAGGAGAAGTTCAAAGAGCTTTCTGCTGACAAGGCTTATATTGACAAGGCTATGGCAGAAGGTGCTGAAAAGGCGTCATATTTTGCCAACAAGACTTTGCGTAAGGTGAAAAAGAAAATTGGCTTTACAAAGTAAAAGGAGGATAATATGAGTATTATTAGCGATACTAAGAAAAAATTTGATATTATCAGCTTTGGAGAAGTTATGTTAAGACTTTCTCCTCCAGACAAAGAAAAGATTTCTCAGGGTCAGGTTTTCGAAAAGAATGCCGGTGGTTCAGAACTTAATGTGGCTTCTGGTGCAGCTTTCTTAGGTGCAAGAACTGCTATCATTACAAAACTTCCTGACAACAAGATTGGTAGATTTGTTAAGTATAAGATTAGATATGGTAATGTAAGTGATGATTATGTTGTTTACGATTACAGCCCAGAACAGAGATTGGGTATTTACTACTATGAAAGTGGTGCTTATCCTAGAAAGTCTTCTGTTGTTTATGACAGAGCTAATTCATCAATGTGTTCTATTTCTTTAAGCGAAATTGACCCATCTATTTATAAGAATACTAGACATTTCCACGTTAGTGGTATTTCTATGGCAATTAGCAAGAATTTGAGAACAACAGTTATTGAACTTATTAAGAGATTTAAGGAGCAGGGTGCTTCTGTTTCTTTCGACTGTAACTACAGAGCTAAGCTTTGGTCAGAAGAAGAAGCAAGAGAAACCATTTACTCTGTACTTCCTTATGTTGATATATTATTTGTTTCAGAAGAAACTTCAAGAAGAATGATGCAAAGAACAGGTACTCTTGAAGAAATTATGAAGGGCTATTGTGACGAGTTTGGTTGTAAGGTTGTTGCCACAACTAGACGTGAAGTAGTAAGCCCTACAAGACATAACTTTGGCTCTAAGATTTACTATAATGGTAAATTTTATGAAGAACCTCCTTATGAAAATATCGAGGTAGTAGATAGAATTGGAAGTGGCGACGCTTATGTAGCAGGTGCTTTATACGGCTTCTTGACTACAAACGACCCACAGACTGCAGTCGAGTATGGTAATGCTATGAGTGCAGTAAAGAATACTACTTATGGTGATATGCCTGCTTCTAGTTTAGAAGAAATTAACAGCGTAATCAAATCCCATAAGAGTAATGGACCTCAGGAAGAAATGAGCAGGTAGTGATGAATACTTGCCCGAGTAGATGTATATAGACATTTTTAACAGAACGCAGTTTTATATACCCATCCCATTACTACTTGCTTGTTTTTTCATATATTCAGTGGAAACTGAAGACTTAAAAGACAATCTATGGCATTTTATAGTGCTGTGGGTTGTTCTTTTTTTGTTTTTAATATAATTATTATTTTTATTGACTTTTGGTAGTTTTTATGGTAATATTGTACTATAAAAAGAAGAATAGATGTTTTAAATTGTTTATTTTTCATATAAATAATAGAAAGAGGGGATTTATATGGCATTTTGTAAAAATTGTGGAGTAGAAATTAATGAAGGAACTACTTTTTGCCCGAATTGTGGTACAAAGCAGGATAACGTTGGGGTTACAAATGAGGCTCAACCACAACCACAACCACAGTATACTGCTCAGCCACAGGTAGTTGACAACGGAGGATTCGGTTGGGGATTATTAGGTTGCTGTATTCCTATTGTAGGTCTTGTATTATTCTTAGTTTGGAAGGATAATAAGCCTAACACAGCAAAGGCTGCCGGTGTTGGTGCTATTGTTGGTGTAGTTTTATGTGTTATATATTACTTGATTGTAACATGCCTTGGTGTAGGGGCAGCAATGTATGGTGGCTTCTAATAAGATGAAAAACTTTTTATACAAATGGTTGCCTATAGTTTTTGGTTGCCATTGTAGAGATGATAGGTCTTTTCACTATAAAGGTGAAAAGTTCCCTATCTGTGCAAGATGTACAGGAGAATTGGTGGGAATTATTTTCTCTATATTCTCCTGCTTTTTTTTCAAAATATCAATTTTAGCTATAGTAATACTTATGTTGCCTTTGATTTTAGACGGTGGAATACAGATGTTTACCTCTTACGAAAGTAATAATTTTAAAAGATTTGTAACCGGTTTGCTTTTCGGCTATGGTCTTTTTATGTTTATAGCAGTATCCACTGTCGCTACTTTTAAATTTGGTCAACATATGGGCTACAATATTTTGAAATAATATCCAATGTTTAGAAGATTTTGCGAACAAACCATCGGATTTATCTAGTTCTCTACAGAATAGTGTGGCTTTTGTGATAATATTGAAGTACGAAGATGTATATAGATATTTAGAAAGAGGGGGGTTATATGGCATCTTGTAAGAATTGTGGAGTAGAAATCAAAGAGGGAACTGATTTTTGCCCAAATTGTGATAATGGGGTTAATGACGTGACAGATAAACAGCAGTCAACAATAATTGACAAGGGTGGCTTTGGCTGGGGCTTGTTAGGTTGTTTTATGCCTATTGTAGGTGTTATTTTGTACCTAGTTTGGAGTGACGAAAGACCTAAAACAGCAAGGGCTGTGGGCATTGGTGCTATTACTTGTGTCGCTATTGTCATTGTGTGCTATTTACTGATAATGCTTGTTGGAATGATTGTGAATCCTTATGGTAATGTAGTAGTATAAAAAGTTTTTATATAAGTAATATTTTGAAATAATATCCAATGGTTCACTAAAAAAGACTCTGTCATTTTTGACAGAGTCTTTTTCGTATTTTAAATAACTATGAATACAATTTAATTCTGAATATCTTCTCTCTTATATCCTAAAAGTTTAACGGCGTCAACATAGCTTGCAATACCGGCAACAACCTTCTTTGCTTCCTTCATAGCAAGTACAACAGTTGCAGGCTGATGAACTACGTCACCACCGGCAAATACACCGTTTAATGTAGTCATACCGTATGGCTTTTCCTTAGTAATAAGGTAGCCGTTGTCATTTACTTCAATACCCTTTGTAGTAGAAATAATTCTCTTAGCAGGCTTAGAACCAATAGCTACAAGAACCTTGTCAGCAGGAATGATAAATTCGTTGTCATTATTCATTACCTTAAGACCTTCTAATCTGCCGTCACGACCAACATATTCTACTGGAGAAGTTTCCCACATAAACTTAACATTATCTGCTACGGCACTTTCGTATTCAGCCTTTTCAGCAGACATATTTTCAATACCACGTCTATATACTACAGTTACAGACTTAGCACCCATTCTGAGAGCTGTTCTGGCTGCGTCCATAGCTACGTTGCCGGCACCAATTACAAGAACTGTATCACCTTCGTCAACAGGAACTTCTTTTCTTTCAAGAGATTTGCTGTTGTAAAGGGCAACCATTCTGAGGAAATAGTGAGACTGAATTACACCAGTAAGGTCCTTGCCCGGAATATTAAGTTCCTTAGAAATAGCAGTACCAGTACCGATAAATACAGCATCAAAGCCACTTTCAAACATCTGGTCAATAGTAATATCTCTACCTACAATAGAATTACAGATAAAACTTACGCCTAATTCTGAAATTCTCTTTGTTTCTCGTCTTACAACCTCTTTTGGAAGTCTAAATTCCGGAATACCGTAAAGTAATACGCCACCTGGCTCGTCCTCTGCTTCATAAACAGTAACATTGAAGCCCATCATAGCTAAATCACCGGCTACAGTAAGACCTGCAGGGCCAGAACCGATAACTGCTACATTACCTCTAGTCTTTGGTGGAATTTTTTCTCTAATTAAGTTCATATCAGCATCAAAGTCAGCAATAAACTGCTCTAATTTACCAATTCTGATAGGTTTACCGGCTCTGTTAAGTACACAATGACCCTCGCACTGTTTTTCGTGAGGGCAAACTCTACCACATACAGCAGGAAGATTAGTCTTGCCGGCAAGAATTGTTCTAGCCTCGCCAAAGTTACCTCTTGAAAGCTGATGAATAAAATCAGGTATATCGTTGCTTATAGGACAGCCTGTTATACAACCTGGCTTTTTGCAATTAAGACAACGCTTTGCTTCCACAATGGCTTCTTCCATTGTAAGGGGTGTTGCATCGTATTCATCATAATTCTTGTTTTCTTCTGACATTTGGTTTTTCACTCCTATTTTTCTATTATTTTTTTGAGATTACTCAAAAGTAAATTGTTTTCCTCTTTATTTAATATGCAAAAACGCAAGAATTTAGAACCAAGATATGGGAAATTAGAGGCATCTCTTATGAGAAGTTTTTTCTGTATAAGATTATGGAAAATCTCATCAGATGTAACATCATCTCTCAATATTTCAACAAGGAAGAAGTTAGACTGTGTGTCATAAACCTTAATATTCCTCCATTTTGAAAGCTCCTCTTTTATTCTTGTACGTTCTGCTGAAATAAAATCAGTAGTAGACTCTATAAAGTCCTTATCAACAAACATAACCTTTCCAGCTAATTCAGCAAACACATTGACAGACCAAGGGTCTTTGTGTGAGTTTACATAATCAAGAGTTTCCTTGTCTGAACAAGCACCATAGCCTAAGCGAAGTCCGGGACAGGCAAAGAACTTTGATGTACCTCTGACAATCATAAGGTTAGGGTATTTATCTATCAAAGGCATAGCTGAAACGTGTTTTTCAGGCTCTGAAAATTCAACATAAGTTTCGTCTATCATAAGACGAACACCACAATCCATACAATGCTTGAGAATTTTCTCTGTCTGGTCAATAGTTACATATGTTCCAGTAGGATTGTTAGGATTGCAAATAACAACAAGGTCTGTACCCTTTGTGATGTGGGAAATAAGTGTATCTACATCAAGCATATAGTCCTTATCTTCCATTAACTCGAAAAGCTCAACTTCGCCACCAAGTAACTTAATTTCCTTTAAATATTCAGAATAGGCAGGGGAAACGATAACAGCTTTCTTAGGCTCACTTACCTTAATAAAGGCAGATATAAGCTCTGTAGAACCATTGCCTACCACAATGTTTTCGCTCTTAACACCTGTGTAGCTACTTATGGCATTTCTTAATCCTACATATGAAACGTCAGGATAGTCAGTTGCACAATCTACATTTTCCTTTATTGCTTTTTTTACAGATGGTGGAAGTCCAAGAGGGTTTACATTACCACTGAAATTGACAATTTCGTTTTTTGGAATGTTGTACTCCCTAGAAATTACATCTAAATCTCCACCGTGAACAGTCATTAGTTTCATATACATTACTTCCTTTGTTGATTTTCTATACCATTATACCATTTATACGTAATAAATAAAAGAGATTTTAACAAAATTGAAATAAAAAAATTTCCCATTTTCTATTGGTATTTGTATAAAAATGTGTTATAATCAAAACAATGTAAACAAAGTATTTGCAAGAAGTGGTTGCATTTCTACTTAGGTTTACTTTTTAATTTTTAGATTAATTATTTATTCTTTATTTAGGAGTGTGATTTTTGTGGACTCGGAAAGTTCGCGATATTTAATTGTTCTCGTAATTTGTTTGTGCTTTTCAGCCTTTTTCTCTAGTGCAGAAACTGCTTTGACCTCTCTTAGCAAAATTAGGCTTAGGACAATGGTCGATGAAAAGGTTAAAAACGCAAAATTAATTCAAAAGGTATTGGATAACCCTAACAAACTTTTAAGTGCAATATTGATTGGTAATAACCTTGTCAATAACCTTGCTGCATCTTTGGCTACTATACTTGCTACAAAGTTCTTCGGCAGTAGTGGTGTAGGTATTGCAACCGGTGTGTTGACAGTTCTTGTGCTTATTTTTGGTGAAATCACTCCAAAGACATACGCCCGTAATAATTGCGAAAAAATTTCTGTTTTTTGTATTAAAGTTATATATTTTTGTACAATAATTTTCACACCTATTATTGCTATTTTAAATGTTATTACAAGTAATATTGTTAAGCTCTTAGGTGGCAATAGTGATGACAAGCATAGCGTGACAGAAGTGGAATTTAGAACAATGGTTGATGTAAGCCACGAAGAAGGTGTATTGGAAAGTACAGAAAAGGAAATGATTACTAATGTAGTTGATTTTGGGGACTCTGATGCCGAGGACGTTATGGTTCCTAGAATGGATATGGTTTCTATTCCGGAAGATATGTCTTACCAAGAAGTGATGCAGGTGTTCAGAAAAGAAAGATTTACTAGACTTCCTGTTTATGCTGACACAAATGACCATATTGTAGGCGTGTTATCTTTTAAAGATGTTATGTTTGTAGAAGATACAGCCAATTTCAAGGTTGCTGATTATATGAAAGAACCTTACTTTACATATGAGTCAAAGCCTTGTTCAAAGCTCTTTAATATTATGAAAAGAGATAAATTGTCAATGGCAATAGTTTTGGACGAATATGGTGGAACAGCCGGTATTGTGACACTTCAGGACCTTATTGTTGAAATTGTTGGTGATATTATAGAAGACGATAGAGATGATGAGGAAGAAATTATCAAGTTCAGGGACAATGAATATATTGTCAATGGTAGTGCTAAACTTGATGATGTAAACGAAGTTTTGGGGACAAATTTTGAATTTGAGGACGTTGAATCTATTGGTGGTTATGTTATAGCCCTTGTGGACAGATTTCCTAAAAAGGGTGAGCAAATATCTGACAAAACGGCAGATTTTACTATACTTTTAAGTGAGAAAAACAGAATAGAAAAAATGAGGATTGTCTTGAAAAAGCAGTCTGAGGATATAGATGAAGTAAAGGAGAACTGAAACTAATGTTTTTAGGCAATGATATTGGGATTGACTTAGGTACTGCCTCTGTTCTTGTATATTGCAAGGGACAAGGTATTGTACTTCAGGAGCCTTCTGTAGTGGCTATTGATGATAATACTAATTCTATTGTTGCAGTTGGTGAAGAAGCTAGAAAAATGCTAGGCAAAACACCTGACAATATTGTAGCTATCAGACCACTTAGAGAAGGTGTAATTTCAAATTTTGAAGTTACAGAAAGAATGATAAGATATTTTATTGGCAAGTCTGTTGGTTTCCATTGGTTCAAGAAGCCAAGAATTGCTGTTTGTGTGCCTAGTAAGGTTACTGATGTTGAAAGACGTGCCGTAGAACAGGCAACAAAAAGTGCCGGTGCAGGACAGGTATTTATTATTGAAGAACCGGTTGCTGCTGCCTTAGGTGCAGGACTTGATATTTCAAGACCTTGTGGCTCAATGGTTGTTGATATTGGTGGTGGTACTACTGATGTAGCTGTTATTTCATTAGGTGGTATTGTAGTCAGTACATCTATTAAGGTAGCTGGTGACAAGTTCGATGATGCCATTGTGAGATATATGCGTAAAAACCACAGAATTAACATTGGCGAAAGAACAGCTGAAAACTTGAAGGTAATTTTAGGTACAGCTTGTGCTGATACTCCTGAAAGCAAACTCACAGTAAAGGGTGGGGATATGGTTTCAGGATTGCCTACAGAAATTGAGGTTAGCTCAAAGGAAATGTACAAGGCTATGTCTGAATGTGTTACAGCTATTATTGATGCTATTTTCCACGTTTTGGAACAGACTCCACCTGAACTTTGCAGTGATATTTCTGACAGAGGTATTGTGCTTACTGGTGGTGGCTCACTTATTTCCGGTCTTGACAGAGCAGTGGAAGAAAGAACAGGTATTCGCTGTGTTACAGCTGAAGACCCTATATCTTGTGTAGCAATTGGTACAGGCAAGTTTTTGGAATATTTAAACGGTGGCAACAGATTTACTTCAGAAGAAATTAAAAATCCTGAAGAAAGTATTGACAAATAAATAAAGTGATGTATAATGAATATATGAACATTCATTCATATGATGTGAATGAGTTCATATATTTTTTGTTTTATATATGAATAAATGAACATATGAGAGGATAATAATATGATTAGAATTAATGATGAAGTCTGTAATGACATAGCTGATTTTTTTAAGATTTTTGGAGATGCCGGCAGAATAAAAATATTGTGTGCCTTAGTGGACAACGAACTTTGTGTAAACGATATGGTTGAACTTCTCAATATGAGCCAATCGGCAGTTTCTCACCAACTTAGATTATTGCGACAAAATGATGCCGTAAAATTCAGAAAAGACGGAAAGACGGTGTACTATTCCCTTGATGATGAACACGTTAGCATACTTTTGAAAAAGGGTATAGAACATATTAAGCATAAGAATGGTTATGAGGAGGAATAGGTATGGCAAAAGTTGAACTGGTTTTAAATAACTTAAACTGCCCACACTGTTCAGCAAAAATAGAAGAAACAGTAAAAAAGCAAAGCGAATTCAAGAACGTAGTATTTAACTTTGTAAATAAAAAAATGACTATGGATAGCCAGTTAAGTGAAGAAGAAACATTGTCAAAGGTAAAAGGTATTGTGGACTCTATAGAAGACGGAGTAGATACTGTACTTAATACAAAGGGAAATTATAATAAAGTTGAGCTTGTTTTAAATAACTTGAATTGTCCAAATTGTTCAGCAAAAATTGAGCAAAAAGTGAAAGAACAGAACGAATTTAAGAATGTTACTTTTAATTTTGTAAACAAGAAAATGACAATGGATAGCCAATTAAGTGAAGAAGAAACATTGACAAAGGTAAAAGGCATTGTAGACTCTATAGAAGACGGTGTCGACACAGTTTTAAATGTCAAAACTAATCTCAACAAAGTGGTTTTGGTATTAAACAACTTGAACTGCCCACATTGCTCAGAAAAGATTGAGCAAACAGTAAAAGAACAGGAAGAATTTGAAAATGTTGTGTTCAATTTTGTAAACAAGAAGATGACATTGGATAGTAAATTGTCTGTACAGGATACACTTGCAAAAGTCAAGGGTATTGTAGACTCCATAGAGGAGGGCGTCGACACTGTTTTAGACGAAAACAAGAAAGCTGAAGTGAAAAAGACAAAAGAGTCCGACTTTGGCAAAAAGGCTATAGCCAGAATTATAGTCGGTGTTGTACTAATGGGTGGAGGAATTGCCCTTAATAGCAGTTTTGGTTTTTTGTCAGAAATATTGTTTGTTTTAGCCTATGTTGTTTTTGGCTATGATGTAGTTATAAAGGCTGTTAAGAACATTCTCAAGGGAGATTTCTTTGATGAAAACTTCTTAATGAGTTTGGCAACAATATGTGCCTTTGTTATTGGAGAATGGACAGAGGCTGTAGCCGTTATGTTGTTCTATCAGGTTGGTGAATACTTCCAGAGTATGGCTGTAGACAAGTCACAGAAGTCAATTAAGGGACTTTTGGAAATTAAGGCTGACAGTGTTACAGTTGAAAGAAATGGGGAGGTTCAGGCTATTGCTCCGGAAGAAATTAACATTGGCGATACTATAGTAGTAAAAGCAGGCGAAAAGGTCTGTGTTGACGGTGTAATTACAAAGGGCGACAGTAGTTTTGATATGAAAGCTCTTACTGGCGAATCAGTTCCTGTAGAAAAGAAACAGGGTGATACAGTTCTCAGTGGCTCAATAAATACCGGTGCTGTAATTTATATGAAGGCACAAAAGAGATTTGAGGACTCAACTGTTGCCAGAATAATTGAAATGGTTGAAAATGCAACAGCCAACAAGTCTAAGACAGAAAACTTTATTACAAAATTTGCTAAAATATATACACCGGTTGTAGTATTTTTGGCAGTGGCATTAACTGTTCTTCCTACAATAGTAGTAGGCGATTTCCAGCAGTGGTTGTCAAGAGCCTTAGTTTTCTTGGTTGCATCTTGTCCTTGTGCTTTGGTACTCTCAGTTCCTCTTACATTCTTTAGTGGCATAGGTGCTGTTTCTAAAAAGGGTGCTTTGGTAAAAGGTAGCACATATTTACAGACACTTAGTGGTCTTAATACCCTTGTTGTAGATAAAACCGGTACAATTACAAAGGGTGAATTTACAGTTGTAGAAACTGATGGCAATGACGATGTTATGAAAGTTGCAGCATCTCTTGAAAGATTTTCAAATCACCCTATAGCACAGGCTATTGTTAAGTCCTATAAAGGGGACTATATCGACTTTGACACAACAGAAGAAATAGCGGGTTATGGCTTAATGGGTGTTAAAGACGGAGATAAGTATTTTGTAGGTAGCCAAAGACTTATGGAAAGAGAAAATGTGGCTTTAAACAATACAAAATATAACATTTATGTATCTAAAAATAATGAATACTATGGTGCTATAAAGGCAGAAGATACAATTAAGCCAGATAGTAGCAAGGCTATTGCAGATTTAAAGGCTTTAGGCGTAAATAAAATTGTTATGCTTACAGGTGATAAGCAGGATATAGCCGAAGAAATTGGCGAAAAAGCCGGTGTTACAAAGGTTTATGCAGGCTTGCTCCCACAGGGCAAGGTCGAAAAGGTAGAAGAAATTTATAGCAAGAATAACAATGCTGTTGTAGGTGCTGTAGGTGACGGTATAAACGATGCTCCGGTATTGGCAAGAGCTGATGTTGGTATTGCTATGGGTGGTATTGGCTCTGATGCAGCTATTGAGGCGGCAGATATTGTAATTATGAATGACGAATTGTCTAAACTCCCAATAGCTATAAAGTATGCCAGAATGACTATGAAAACTGTAAAAGAAAATGTATGGTTTGCCTTAGGTGTTAAGGCGATAGTCCTTATTTTGGCAGCCTTAGGCTATGCAAATATGTGGCTTGCAGTTTTTGCTGATGTAGGTGTTGCACTTCTTGCAATATTAAATGCTACAAAGGTTATGAGAAAGTAAAAGTACGACAAATAAAAAGAAATTACTTGAAAAATAGTAACTTCTTTTTTTGGTTGACAATATATAACCCCCAAAGGCTAGATTTTTATGTCTAACTTTTGGGGGTTATTTTACACTTCAACACTTCGTTTCAGTTTCCATTTTTCTTGCTTAAATCTTACAATAAAGGCAAGCCCTCGGAAACATTCATCTGTTGCCATAGCTATCCATATACCTATAAGACCCATTCCCATTTTAATACCGAAAACGTAGCTTAGACCAACTGCTATAATCCAAGCTGAGAAAAGGCACAGTATAACAGGTATGTTGACATCACCGGTGGCTACTAAGCTGTTTACCATAGAAATATTTATAGAACGTCCAACTTCCAGTACAATTTCTACCATTAAAATCTTCTTGCAAAGGTCCAGTATAAATTGTTCTGATGTAAATATGCCTAAAATCATATTGCTGTTAAACATCATTATAACAGTAAGTGAAACGGAAACAGCCATTGATATAAATACGGAGTTCCACACTCTCTTTTTGATACTTTCGTAATCTCCCTTACCGTATAGATAGCCAACTAAAATCTGTGTTGCCTGTGATATTGCCATAGAGTAAACATAGGCTATGTTTGCAAGTATCATACAGTAACTTCTTGATGCAATAACCATTGTACCAAATGTATTTACAAATCTAAGTATTATAAGCTGTGACATTTGGTAGCTAAAGGCCTCGCCACCGGAAGGAACAGCAATTAAAAGTACCTTTTTCGCCATTTTAAATGAGAAATACTTTAAATTCAAAAAGCCAAGTCCCATATTTGTCTTTTTCAAGAAAACCAAAATTATAATAACAAGACCAATAAACTTACTTATATTAGTAGAAATGGCTGCACCAATAATACCTAAACGAGGGAAACCAAATAAACCATTTATTAAAATTGCATTGCCTAAAATATTTAATGTGTTCATAATTATTGCCACAAAAGTAACATATTTCATTAATTTGTGACTTCTCAATATAGATGCAAAAACCATATATATTGCCTGAATTAAAATACAGGTACTTACTATAACAGTGTAAGAACAGGTTTCGTCCAAAATATCATTGGGTACTTGTAACCACTGGAATAGTGGTCTTTGGAAACCATATATTAATAAGGTAACTACTATACTGAAAAAGCTCAAAGAATAAATTGATGCGTTAGAAACGGACTTTGCTTTTTCAGGGTCGCCTGCACCAAAATATCTTGAAATTAAAACAGTAGTTGCTACAGTCATAGAACTAAGCACTAATATTATAATATTCATAATCTGATTACCATTACCAATGGCAGCAACAGACCCTTGTGAATAGTGGCTCACCATTATCTGGTCTATGTTACCAACCAACAGCTGGAGCAAAAGCTCAAAGAACATTGGTATACTCATTTTGAATATTTCTTTGCTAGTATTTTGATACATATTCTTATCCTCCGTTAATTTTTTATAGCAACTCATTCTATCATCAAAATATACAAAAATCAATGGTCAAAATACATAACCTTGTGCAAAAAATCAATGGAAAAATTGAATAAAAAGGAATATAATTTTTTCAGTAAGTTAGAACTCTAACGATTTTAAGTTTTTTGTAATAAAATTATGTAATTGTTCTAAAGAAATCTGTAGTACAATTACTATAGGTTAAGATTAGGGCATTAATCTTATTTTGAGGAAAATTGTACTTTTGTTATTAAATCTTAAGAAATTTTGGCAATTTGTTAAAACTTTTCTAATGAAGATTTAATTTTGAAATGTTATAATTTTTATAGTTGGAGTTTTCCATATGGGTTGTATATTCCGATACAACTCCTCACAAAAACTTTTGGAGGGAATTTTAGAATGAAGAAGAAATGTATGCTTGCAGTTGGAATGTTATTAGTTCTTTCGATGCTTTCTGGCTGTGGTGCTAAAAAGGACGGTCCTATGGACCAAGTACAGGAAAAGGTTTCAAATGTAGAAGTTGAAAATCCTCAGACTGGTACTATGAAAGATGAATACAAGTATTCAGGTACTATTGAACCTAAGGATACAGTTGATGTTACAGCGTCTATGACAGGTACAGTTAAGGCAGTCAACTTTAAAGAGGGCGACAAGGTAAACAAGGGCGATGTACTTTTTACTATTGATACTAAGGACCTTGAAAATACTATAAAGACTAACAAGGCTTCACTTGCCTCAGCTGATGCAAGTATACAGTCTGCTAAAACTAATTTAGAGCTTGCAAATGGTGCAACTATGCAGACTCAGATTGAAAATGCTAAGAATGCAGTTACTAATGCTAAAAACAGTGTTGCAACAGCTCAAACATCTCTTGATACTGCCGGTGTTAGTGTAAACAATGCTAAAACTACATTAGACGATAAGCAAAATACATACAATATTAATAAACAGCTTTTTGATGCAGGTGGTCTTTCTAAGCAGGCACTTGACGATTCTCAGACAGCTCTTACTGCTGCTCAGAACGCATATACTCAGGCTGTAAACTCTAAGCAACAGGCAGAAGTTAGTTTAAGTCAGGCTAAGTCTTCTCTTGAAAATGCTCAAAAGAGTTATGATATTCTTGTAAATCAGACTTCAAAGGAAAATGTAACTAAGGCACAGGATAGCTTAAATACAGCACAGGCATCAAGAAAGACTGTTCAGGCTCAGATTGAAGCCAGTGAATCTAAACTTAGTGATGCAGTTGTTAAAAGTCCTATTTCTGGTACAGTATCAGAATGTAATGTAACAGCTGGTGCTCAGCTTTTAACTGCTAAAACTCCATTTACTATTGTTGATTTAAATACAGTTGATGTTCAGGTTAATGTATCAGAAGACGTTGTTCCAAACCTCAAGGTTGGCGACTCTGTTCAGATTACTATTCCTACACTTTCTAATCAGGCTGTAACCGGTCACATTAGTGAAATTTCTGATGTATCTAATGCAGACGGTACATTTAAGGTAAAGGTGGAAATGAGCAATACTGACGGCAAGTTAAAGGCCGGTATGTTTGCAGAAGTAAACTTTGCTAAGTCTACAAGTGACGGTGCCGTTATCGTTCCTAGAGATGCAGTTCTTAGAGATGGCGATGATTACTATGCTTTTGTTATTGAAGACGGCAAGGCAAAGAAGGTTGATGTTACAATCGGTATTGATGCCGGCGAAACTATTGAAGTTAAGAGTGGTATCAAGACTAGCGACAAGGTTGTAACAAAGGGTCAGACTTACCTTGATGACGGTGCAAAGGTAAAGGTTGTATCTGATAACGGTACAGAAATTACAGAGGCTACAACAGAAGCCACTACTGAAAACCCTAAGGCTAAGAAAAGCAAGGGGGAAAATAAGTAATGACTAAATCAGCAGTTAATCGTCCTGTAACAACTGTAATGTGTGTACTTATTGTATTCCTTGCAGGTATATTTGCTTATTCTTCTTTGGAACTTGCTTATATGCCTTCAGTTGATTTGCCTGTAGCATTGGTAAGTACAACATATTCAGGTACAGGTCCGGAAGAAATGGAAGACCTTGTAACAAAACCTATTGAACAGACAATGGCTACACTTACTGGTGTAGATACCATTACGTCACAGTCTTCAACAGGTTCATCAATGGTAGCTGTACAGTTCGTAGACGGTACAGATATTGATTCAGCTGTAAACGATATGCGTGATAAGTTGGATAGAGTTAAACATCAGCTTCCTGACGATGCAGATGACCCATCAATTATGAAGATGGATATGAATGCACAGACTATTGAAGTCGGTGTAACAAGTGATAAACTTAACCCAACTACACTTTATGAACTCCTTGACAACAATGTAACATCACAGTTTGAAAAAATTGAAGGTGTTGCATCTGCTGATATGAAGGGTGGACAGGAAAAGGAAGTCCTTATTACTGCTGACCCAGATAAATTAAGCAACTATGGTATCACATTGAGTACAATTTCTCAGACTTTAGCATCTGAAAACAAGAATACTCCAGGCGGTTCATTATATCAGGGTACAAACGAACTTCAGATTAAGGTAAAAGGTAAGTTCCAGTCTCTTGAAGATATGAAGAACTTATTTATTACAACAAAGGGTGGCAACAGAGTACTTTTGAAGGATATTGCTACTATTGAAGAAACAACTAAGGAACAGGATAATGTTTCTTATATTAATGGTAAAGAGGGTATTATGTATTCTCTTTCTAAGCAGTCAGATGCTAACATAGTTACTGTTACAGATAATGTAAACAAGACTATTGAAACTTTGAAAAAGCAGTACCCAGACCTTGACTTTGCAATGATGTCTACTACTGCTGACTACATCAAGTTATCATTAAATAACGTAACATCAACAGCTTTCCAGAGTGCGTTGATTGCCGTTATCGTTCTTCTTATCTTCCTTAGAGATTGGAAGACTTCATTTGTTATCGGTGTATCTATTCCTACATCTATTATGGCAACATTCGGTCTTATGTACCTTAAGGGTATGACAATGAACATACTGTCAATGGGTGGTATAGTTATTGGTATAGGTATGCTGGTAGATAACTCCGTAGTAGTATTGGATAATATTACAAAACACTATGCTATGGGTAAATCACCAAAAGAAGCAGCCATTGACGGTACAACAGAAGTAGGTATGGCCATATTTGCTTCTACACTTACAACTGTAGCCGTTTTCGGACCTATGCTTTTCATTACTGGTATTATGGGTAAGATGCTTCAGGATTTCTGTTGGACAATCGTATTTGCATTGTCAGCATCTATCATTGTAGCCCTTACTTTCGTTCCTATGGCCTTCGCTGTTATTAATGGTAAGGCAAAGAAGGGCAAAAAGAGAACCGGTGGCATTATAGGTAAGATTGATTCTTTCATCGGTAAAATCCTTGACGGTTTAGATAACTTATATGGTAGAGTTCTTGGTCTTGTATTAAGAAACAGAGGTAAGATGATAATTATAGCTATTGTCTTCTTCATTCTTTCTGCCTCTACTTTTGGCTTGACTGGTATGGACCTTATGTCAAGAACTGATGAAGGTGCATTAAGTATTTCAGCTGAAATGCCTAGTGGTGCTAGTTTTGATGAAACAGAAAAAATGCTTAACAAGATTATTTCAGCAATAGGCGAAATTCCAGAACAGAAGAATATGACAGCCAATGCCGGTGGTGGTACATTTACAGGTGATGCCATTTCTATCAATATTAACCTTGTTGATAAGGAAGACAGAAGCAGAAGTACAGATGATATAAAGGCTGAAATTGAACAGAAGGTATCTAATATTGCCGGTGCTGATATTAAGGTATCAACTGGTAGTGCTGCTATGGGTTCTATGGGTGGCAACGGTTATACTGTTAATATCATTGGTGATGATAGTGATACATTAAAGATGATTACTGACGATTTAATGGAAAAATTCAAGGAAATCCCTAACTCTACTAATGTAGAAAGTTCAATGGATAATTCAGTACCGGAAGTTAATATTGTTATTGACAGAGCTAAGGCTTCTCAGTATGGTTTAACTACTGCACAGGTTGCATCTCTTGTATCAATGGCTAATTCTGGTTCAACAGCAACAGAATACAACGTAGACGGTACAGAAATTGATGTAACAATCAAGTACCCAGATGAAGATATTAATTATGTAAAAGACCTTAATAATTTAACAATTACAACTTCAACTGGTGCAGTTATTCCTCTTACACAGGTTGCTACTATTCAGATGACAGATAGTGAAGTAACAATTAAGAGAGAAAATCAGCACAGATATGTTCAGTTGACAGGTGAAATTGAAGGTATGGACTCTAGTACACAGCAGAGTACAGTTAAGAAGATTCTTGATTCATATGTATTCCCAGAAAACTACTCTTACGAGTTTGACGGTACAATGGATATGATGAACGATACATTCCAGAGTTTGGTTATAGTATTCGTTGTAGCTATTCTCTTAATCTATATGATTATGGCATCACAGTTTGAATCTTTTGTATACCCATTCATCATTATGTTCTCAATTCCATTGGCTATTACCGGTGGTGTTACAGGCTTGTTCCTTACAGGCAAGAGTATAACATCTACAGCAATGCTTGGTTTCATTATGTTGGTAGGTATGGTTGTAAACAATGCCATTGTATTGGTTGACTACACTAACCAGTTAAGAGGTAAGTCAGGTTGTACTTGTGATGAAGCACTTATGATGGCTGGTCCTTCAAGATTAAAGCCTATCCTTATGACAACACTTACTACAATCATTGGTATGCTCCCTATGGCGTTTGCTTTAGGTTCTGGTATGGAATCTCAACAGCCAATGGCGATAACAATTATTTTTGGTCTTACAGTTTCAACATTAATCACATTGTTACTTATTCCAGCATTGTACTCTTGTGTAAATAGTACAAAACGTTGGCTTGACAGAAAAATTGTAAGTGCTAAAATAAGAAAGAGAGATAGAAAGGCGGTAAACTAAATGAATAAATTTATTTGTACTACACTTGCTTTTTCAATGCTTTTGACTTCTGCCGTTTTTGCTGACGGTCAGACTTTAACTAATAAGAGAAATTATAGCTTCGGCTCTGATGTTCAGGCTGTACAGGATGCAAAATATCCTGTGCAGGACTTGACTGTTGACGATGCTGTAACAAAAGCTATTGCAAACAGCAACACAATAAAGACTTTAAAGGAATCTAAGGAACTTGCTGAAGATTCTCAGGACGATTTAACATTTGCTTTTTCATACACTCAGGACTATGCTACTAACCTTAGTCTTACAGTTCAGATGAAAAGATTACAGGTTGCTTTACAGCAGTA
>UQYD01000012.1 GCA_900545305.1 uncultured Eubacterium sp. | reverse complement strand
AAACTATTAACAAAATGGGAACTATGGCTGTAAATAAGCTTATGTTAGGAATGAGTATACCTATAATAATATCAATGGTTTTACAGGCTGTGTACAATATTGTAGATAGTGCCTTTGTTTCCAATATGGCAGAGGGAGGAGAAGAAGCGTTAAATGCTCTTACACTAGCATTTCCCGTACAAATGTTTATGGTTGCTATAGGTATAGGAACTGGAGTAGGTATGAATGCACTTTTATCTAAAACTTTGGGTCAGGGAGATAGAGAAAAAGTAAGCAGAATTGCAGGAAATGGTGAATTTTTAGCAATAATAATTTATTTAGTATTTTTGTTGTTTGGTGTTTTTGGAGTAAGGGGATACATATCATCACAGACAACAAATCCAGTTATAGTTGAAATGGCTGTTCAATATTTGAGAATTTGTTGCGTAATATCTTTTGGTATTATAGCATTTTCAATTTTTGAAAAGCTATTACAGTCAACAGGTCTTTCTCAATATTCAACAATAGCACAGGTTGTAGGTGCTATTGTAAATATTATACTAGACCCAATATTAATTTATGGTCTTTTAGGATTGCCAAAAATGGGGGTTACTGGAGCAGCTTATGCTACGGTAATAGGTCAAATTTGTTCAGGTGGGTTGGCTTTATATTTTCACATTACAAAAAATAAAGATGTAAAAAATGGAATAAAGTTTTTAAAACCTTCAAGCAAAATAATAAAGGATATTTATTCAATTGGACTTCCGGCTATTATTGCTCAAGCACTTATGTCAGTTATGACATACGGATTAAATGTTATACTGGTTGGAGTTAGTGAAAATATGGTTACTGCTTATGGACTTTACTATAAAATACAACAGTTTATACTTTTTGCAGCCTTTGGTTTGAGAGATGCTATAACACCTATAGTTTCCTTTAATCATGGTATGAGAAATAAAGAAAGAATAAAGTTAGGAATAAAATATGGTATGAAATATACACTTACTATAATGATAGTAGGATTAATAGTTTTAGAGATTTTTGCAACACCTTTTTCAAGAGTTTTTGGACTTTCCGGAGAAACAGAAAACCTTTGCGTAAGTGCTATGAGAGTAATATCTGTGAGTTTTATTTTTGCAGGAGCTAATGTAGCATTTCAAGGAATTTTTCAGGCACTTGATAGTGGTATAGAATCTTTGATTATTTCTGTTTGTCGCCAGATTTTATTTATACTTCCCGTTGCATACGGATGTTCATTGTTAGCAATACAAAATCCGGTAAATGATTGGATGGTGTGGTTGACATTTCCTATAGGAGAATTTGTATCAGCAGTTATTGCCTGCATTTTTATGAAAAAGATTATTAAAAATAAAGTAGAGGGGTTGATGTAATATGGAAAAGAAAATTATTACAATAAGTAGGGAGTTTGGTAGTGGAGGTAGATTTATTGGAGAAGAAATAGCTAAAAAATTAGGCTACGAATTTTATGATAAAACTATAATAGGCAAGATTGCTGAAGAAACTGGTTTTTCAGAAAAATTTATAGAAGAAAAGGCTGAATATGCACCAACCAAAAATATATTTTCATATGCTTTTGTAGGCAGAAATAGTTCAGGAATGTCTATAGAAGATTATCTCAATAGTGTACAGAGAAAAATTATATTAGATGCAGTTGAAAAAGGTCCGTGTGTTATTGTAGGTCGTTGTGCTGATTACATATTGAAAGATAGAGAAGACAGTGTAAATGTATTTATACATGGAGAAATGAAAAATAAGTTAGAGAGAATAGAAAGAATTTATAATTTATCTACAAAAGAGGCTGAGAAACTTATTCAAGAAACAGATAGGAAAAGAAGCATTAATTATAAATATTATACAGAACAGATTTGGGGAAAATCCCAAAACTATACCCTAACTTTAAATAGTAGTAAACTAGGCTACGACAAGGTTATTGATATAATATGTAATCTATAAAATGAAAAATTGCCTCAATGTTTTATTGGGGCAATTTTTAGTGAACCGAAAGATAAATCGTACACACGAAGTGTGGCTTTCAACGAAGTTGAAAGTTCTGACCAGTGAACCGAAAGATAAATCGTACACACGAAGTGTGGCTTTCAACGAAGTTGAAAGTTCTGACCAGTGAATCGGAAAGATAAATCCGATGGCTTGTTCTGAATATTATTATTGTCTTATATTAAATTTAATAACAATATTTTAATACAACGGCAAAAAGAAATGTTATACCTTCACACTATTTCAAATATAAAGCATCATTACGGGAAAGAAGATATACACAATATTGGTTCATACTTATACCCTCTTTTTTTGAGTGTTCAGCTAATGAACGGTGCAGACTACGAGGTATTCTAAGTTTAAACTGACCAGAATATTCCTCTAAGTTATTTGGTTCTTGAATTTCTATACCAGATTCGAGGGCAGCTTCAATCCAAGCCATTTTTGCATCATTTGCATTTGCTACAGCTGTTTCTATTGTTTCACCACAAGTAATACAACCAGGAAGGTCAGGGTAAGAAACAACATAGCCACCTTCGTCTTTATCTTCTACAATTTCCATTTTGTAAGGTAATGTCATATAATAATCAATATTTTTCATTATTATTCACCTCATTTTCTATGACACAATATTATATGTGGTATTATATATGGTGTCAATATTTTTTCTATAATTTATGCTACAACCGACTTATCACATTTTTTTAAAACCACTGCTAAAACTGCTGATAAAATTCTGGCAAGGGAAATGCTCCACCACACCATAATTTGACCACCAAAGAAAGGTGGAAGAACAAGGAGGAAAATAAGCATTAAAACAGGTTCGATATATGTTAATATATATGAATAAATACTTTTTTCGGAAGCATAAAAACCAGCAGTGATTATACGGTTTATACCTATAAAAGGAATTGCTATTAAAAATATAGGGAATACCTCACCGGTATAATGAACAACAAAATCTGATGCACCAAGTAATTTTCCTACGTCAAAACGTACTAGATAAAGTGTCAATATGCCAAGAGCAGAAAGAAAAAGTGCAAAAATTAATGCTATTTTTTGTATATATTTTAAATCCTGAGTTTTTCCCTCTCCGTAGTATTTACTAATTAATGGCTGACTTCCGTCACCTACGCCTTGAAGTATCAAGTAAACAATTACTATAACATAGGAAATACAGGCATAACTAGCTATTGCCTCCTCGCCACCGTAGAAAACAGAAAAACGATTTATAAGTATAAGAGAGAAATTAGGTGAGAGGTCAAGACCGAAAGGAGCTATACCTATTTTTATAATAGGTTTCCATATATTTAATGGTTTGTATCCATATGTTTTGAAAGTGATACCTTTTTTCTTTATAAGATACATAAGTCCTACAATAAGAGCAATAGCTTGACCAAGAACTGTTGCTAAACCTGCACCAAAAGTGCCTAAATTCATTTGCCATATAAAAATATAGTCGAATACAATATTTGAAGTAAAGCCCAGTATCATAGTTATTGTGGAAAAATAAGCACCACCTAAATTTCTTATAAGTGGGATAAAGGCTGTACTGAAAATTTGTAAAAATGACCCTAGAACTATAACATCTATATATGTTTTGCCTTGAGTTAATACTTCTCCTTCAGCACCTAGAAGTCTTAAAAGTGGTTCAGAAAATACATATAAAAATATAGTACATAAAAGGCTAGTAATAGTTAATAATTGCATTGTTCCACCAATAAAAGCCTTTGCTCTGTCATTATTTTTTTCAGCTTTTTCAATGGAATATCTTACAGAGCCACCCATACCTATGCCTATACCCAGAGCTTGAATAAGTGCAGAAATGGGATAGGCTATATTTATTGATGAAAGACCTATATCCCCTATACTGTTGCCTACAAAAAATCCGTCTACAATGGAGTAAATACCTGTTAAAGTAAATGAGATTATTGTAGGAATAACATATTTGAAAAATTCTTTATTTCTATTCATTTATTTCTCCTTCTCGGAATAGCCTTACAAATTCTTCCAGCACATCATTCATACTATCTACTTTTTCTTTTCCCATTTGGCTAAGAGTATAAAATTCTAATTTTTTCAGTTTTGAAACAATATTGCCCATAATTTCTTCGCCTTTTTTTGTAGGTTGAATAATTTTGTTTCTTTTGTCTTTAGGATGTTGTAAGAGAGTTATATATTCTTTCTTCTCAAAATCTCTCAAAATTGTATTTACAGTTTGCTTTGGTATAAACCATTTGTGGCTTATACTGCTTGGGGTACAGTTTTCTTTGTTGCTATAAATACTATCCATAACCATAACAGCATTATTAGATAACCCCTGCTGTTTAGCCCAGTCTTCATATATGGCAGTACTTTCTCTCCATAGATTATAAAATCTATCTAATTCTTTCATTAATAATAAATTATCCATAATAGACCTCCAATAGTATGGTTTCGTACTAAATGAATTATAGTACGGAATGGTACTAATGTCAATAAAATAAATTATGAAGAATAAGTTTTACAAATTTTCTTTAATTTGCATATTGACATTGAGTTCACTCCAAGTGTTAAACTATTATTGAAAAGAAAAAATATGTGATTTAAACAATGACTGTTAAATTCACAATTAGTGTGTTAGAATGAAAAGAGGAAAAGACAATGAAAAATATACTTGTAATTTCATCAAGTCCTAGAAGAAACGGAAATTCTGATTTATTGAGTGATGAATTTATTAAGGGTGCTTTAGAGGCAGGGAATAAGGTTGAAAAAGTTTTTTTAGCTGACAAGAAGATTAATGTCTGTCTTGGCTGTGGTGCTTGCTACAACACCAGTAAATGTGTTCAGAAAGATGATATGGCTGAATTAAATGACAAAATGGTAGATGCTGATGTAATTGTTTTAGCAACACCAGTGTATTTTTACTCAATGGCAGGACAGCTTAAAGTATTTATTGACCGTTGTGTGCCAAGATACACAGAAATGGCAAATAAAGAATTTTACTTTATTCTTACAGCTGCCGATACTAATGAAAAAATGCTTAACAGAACTGTTGAAGCAATCAGAGGTTTTACAGAAGATTGTTTACCAAACGCAGTTGAAAAGGGCATAATCTATGGTGTTGGTGCTTGGAATAAGGGCGAAATAAAAAATACAAAGGCTTTCAAAGAGGCTTTTGAATTAGGAAAAAATGCTTAATAAAAAAAGAGGTGCTTTTAATATGAAATATAATGACAGAAGTGAGTTTGAAAAGGTAGATTCTTTTGGTATTGGTGCTCCAAACGATGCTTATGCACAGTATTTTATTGGTAATTCTTTTTTAAAAACATTAACAGAGTTTGGCAAAGCTCCAGTATTTATGGCAAATGTAACTTTTGAACCAAAGTGCAGAAATAATTGGCATATTCATCACGCAACAAGTGGTGGTGGTCAGATTTTAGTCTGTACTGCCGGTGAAGGTTGGTATCAGGAGGAAGGTAAAGAGGCTGTTAGCCTTACACCTGGTACAGTAATTACTATTCTAGCAGAAGTTAAGCATTGGCATGGTGCTAAAAAGGATAGTTGGTTTAGTCATATAGCTGTTGAATGTCCAGGAGAAAACTGTAAGAATGAATGGTGCGAACCTGTAACTGATGAGGAATATGACAAGCTCTCATAATTTTAAGGAGTTGATTTTATGACTATTTCAGAAGTTAGTAAAAAGTATGACATAACAGCAGATACTTTGCGTTATTATGAAAGAATAGGTCTTATACCACCGGTACCTAGAACTAAAAGTGGCTTAAGAGATTATGATGAATCTTCTTGTAATTGGGTTAATTTCATAAAATGTATGAGAAGTGCCGGACTTCAGATAGAGGCTTTGATAGAATATGTAAAGCTTTTCCAAATGGGTGATGAAACCATTGAGGCAAGAAAGCAGTTACTTATTGAGCAGAAAGAGCTATTGGAAGAAAAGCAAAGAGAAATAGCCTCTACTCTCGACAGACTTAACTATAAAATAGAAAATTACGATAGAATTGTTAAAAATAAAAAAATGTAATATTTGATGATTAGCTATCCTGTTAAAAAGCAGGATAGCTTTTTTGTAGTGAATCGGAAAGATAAATCCGATGACTTAACAAGTTAAGTCACAAATTGACAAAGTTAATTTGTTCTGAATAGTGAATCGGAAAGATAAATCCGATGACTTAACTTGTTAAGTCACAAATTAACGAAGTTAATTTGTTCTGAATATAATAATGTTTTTTAGTGTAATTTATAAAAGTAAATGTATAAAATTAAATATGGCTATAATAAAAGAATATAAAATATGTATATATGAATAAATTGTGAATATATATACTTGTGTCAAAAATGTTGTTAAATTATGTATTTTATAAGAAAATTTTAAAAAAGTCTTTGACTTTTCTTAATTAAATTAATGAAAGTATAATTTCAAAGTAATAATTTATATTACATTTAAAATTATTTTATTATAATTATTCCATAGTTATTTAATATGAAAAATGTTAAAAAAGTCTTTAAAATAACGGGTTTTAGAAATATAAAATAAAAAAGTTTATAAAAAGGATACAGAGAAAAATTTTATTAACTTAAATAAAAAAGAATTTATATTGTTTCTTTTAAAATCTTAAAATTTAGCGTATATATTTTTTTAATTCTAATGTTGTATACTAGTACCTCTATGAATTAACTATGTTTTATAAAAAAATATATAGAAAATTGTTAAAATTAGATATTGTAAAATTTATATTAAGGTTGTATAATGCAGGTAAGAGATATTACAAATAAGTTTATGTAATGTAATATCCATTTATAATTCTGGAAAAATGGGAAATTCAGAATTAGCTAAAGTTTATTCAAAACGGGGGGATTATTGTATGAAAAAACTTTTAGCACTTGTATTGACTTTTTTAATGAGTGCAAACTTGGTATTGTCGGTTTATGCCGGTGATGATGTTGGTGTTTCTACTCAAATAGATTATGGAGATATTGCCGGTAAATTGGATAGCACTTCAGAATCTACAACTGAAACTACAGAAATTACCACAGAAACTACAACGGAAAATGTAGTTGTAGAAGACGAAACAGAAACAACTACCTTAGTGGAATCGGAAGAAGATAACACATATGTGTGGGATTTAAGTTCAGACCGTACTAAAGACTCAGAAGAAAATGGACTTAAATTTGTAAATGGTGGTTTTACTGTTGCCGGTGGTGCTAAAATTGATGGTGTTCAGTTTAGCGACAGTATTACAGCTGTAGCAAATAATGCAGGTATTGAGTTTACTCCTACATCAAAAGGTAAGTTTACTATTGCTTATAAAATAAGTAAAGGTAAAACAGGTTACATATTTGATGAAACAGTGCCAAACAAAACAGGTGGTAGTTTATATAAAAAATCTACATTTGATGTTGAAAATGGTAAAACCTATAAGGCGTATGTAAGTGGCTCTAAAATTCAGATTTACTACTTAGAATTTGTAGCAGAACAGGGAGAGAATGAGTCTACTACTGAGGAAACTACAGAGTCTACAACTGAAGAAACTACACAGGCATCTGTGGATTGGCCGGCAACAGAAGATGCTACATACTGGGACTTTAGCACAGACAAATATGCAAAGGGAGCTCCTGCCGGTGATGACAATGGTCTTATTATAGGCGAAAAAATGTCACCTAAAAATAGTTCTGTTGACGGAAAATATGTACAGGGTTCTACTAATCCAACTGTTAGAAACAGAGTTCCAAGTGCTGGTTCGTATTATGCCTTCACTGCCCCAACAGACGGTACATTTTATGTAAAAGTTGGTTTAGGTGGTGGAAAAACATCTTACATATGCAATAATGAAGTTTATAATGATAAGTCAAAGGATTTAATTTTTGAAGGAGCTTATAAACTTGAGGCAGGTAAGACATATTATGTGTATTCAGTTACTTCTAAGATAAAAGCTTTTAAATTTGCCTTTGTTTCAGGTGGAACAGAGGGTGAAAGTACAGAGATAACAAACGGTATTTTCACAGTAACAGATAGCAATAATAATGTTACTCAGTGTATGACTTTCCTTGAGGCTGTTACAGCCGCAAATGGTAGAACAGCAACAATTACATTAAATGAAGACTATTACATTAACTCAAATGATATTTCAAATGACAGTAATAGTTATAGTTATGGTGACAAATCCAGAGCACCTTTGATTTCGGGAATTAATACTAAGGTTACTCTTGTATCTAACGGCAAAAGACACTCTATTATTAGAGATACTTCAGATTATACTAAAACTATAACAGTACAGGTAAATCCTTGGTATAAGTATGAAGAAACATATATTTTGGAAAACTTTATAGTGGTTTCAGATGGTGCAGAACTTAATATTGGTAGTGATAACTATAATGAGGGTGTAATTTTTGATGGTGGTTTTAAGTACGATTATGATAATCAGAAGTTAAATCCTGTTATAGATGGAACTAATAAGGGTTCTGACTTTGGTGCATTTATCGGTGTTAAGGGTGGTAAGGTTGTTTTAAATAACAAAGTATCACTTGTAAGAAATTATTCAGTAAATCATAGTGTTGCGTGGAAAGCGATTGACTATGCTGTAATCAATCCTTTAGGTTCTGGTTCAGAGATTGAAATAAATGGTGCTGATATTGCATATAATCACGGTACAGGTATATTGTGTGCCAGCAATGACTGTAAAATTACAGTTAAAAAGACTGATATTTGCTACAATGAAACAGTTGGTGAAAAGGGAGCAATCACTCTTAGTGATAGTGCAGATAATCTTTTGTTTTATCCTACATCAGACGCCCAAATAAGGTCAAATAAGAATTATGTTTATGTTTATGGTCAGGATAGTACAGAATTATCAAATTATCTTTCTGACATATATACATCTACAGCAATTTATCTTGATGGTAGTGTAGAAATTGGTGAGATTTGTTTGAACCAGACACAAACACCAATTTATTTTAAAGAAAGTGACAGACATAAAAATACAATTGCTGTTTCATCATATTATTACAGCTTAGGTAGCTCAACTCTTGATATTAATGTTGATGTTCCTGCTGATTCAGAGTATGCAAATGAAGAAGAAATGATAAAGTATGACCCAGGTATAATAGTTAAATCTCAGAGTGGTTACTACTATAGAGTAAGAGCAACAGGAGTTTCAAATGGTTTAGAGAATGATACTAAAACTATAAAATTCAGCAATATATTGAGAGATGTAATTATATATAGAGAAAATAATAATATTGGTGAAGACAGTGCAAGATACGGGTTTGTAGTTGCAGGAGCATTTAGCTGGGGATATGCAAACGAAGAACGTGAAGAAGCTGAAAAGAGAAAATGGGATGCTGTCGGCTTTGACGTTGTTTCCAGTGAAGATGAAGACTTTGACCCATCTTCTGCAGAACCATTGTTTGTAAATACGAATGTAGCTTACTATGATGGTTTTATCTGGGGCAATGAAACTATACTTCCAGCAGAAGATACAGAAGGTAAAAATATGTATTTTGTTGAAAATCCTATAACAGGCTGGGCTCTTGACAGAAGATGTTCACCTGTCCTTAACGGAGATATGCAAAATTCTGCTTATTGGGCAGAACGTGCTAAGGGTGTTTTTGGCTTTGAAGTTAAGAATTTATCTGCTAATATAAAGTTTTATGTTAGAAAGCACTATATAGCATCTGCTGAAAATACAGATGGTGATTACATCACAGATTGGATTTTTATTAATACACCTTCTCTTTATACTACAAGTTATGCAGATATAGTAGATGATTAAAATAAGCATTAAAATAGGGGGATATATAGAATTATGAAACGGGAATATGTTACACCAGAAATTAGCATAACTAATTTTGATATTTGTGATAAGACAAATTATGTTAGTATTAGTGCTAACTATGGTTTTTCCGGTAAAAATAAGTATAGTACAGTAAATCGTTTAAATTCTTAATTTAAAATATAAAGACTCTGTTTAGCCGATTGGGAAGGTTAATCAGAGTCTTTTTTATAAGTAAATTTACTTTATATTTACAACATTGTTAATAGCTGAATAAAAAGATACACCATTTGCACGGAGTACGTCTAGGCTGTATATTGTAATGGTATTTATATATGTATTTACGCCGTTTGAATTAATAGAGCCTGAAGCATTTAGTATATAATATTTGCCATTAACCTTGCCCAAATAGAGCATTTCGTGTCCTTTAAATTGCAATATTGCCCCTGGTGGAGTATTGTCAAGAACTACTGACTTTTCGTAATCAGTCATATTCCCCACACTTTGTGCAGTAGGAATTTTGCTTTGTGTAGAAACATCTCTTGGTAATTTAAATCCAAAACAGCTATACACTGACATTACCAATTCTGAACAATCTCGAGAATTAAGAGAACCACCCCAGCCATATCTGTTGCCTAAATATTTAAAGGCTAGGTCTAAAGTGTTTTTTCTAGTGTAATCTAAGTAACCAACATGTACATCTCGGTTTACAGGTACAAGAGCTAATTTTGTACCATAACTACCGTCAGAGTTTCTTACAGGTATCTTAACAGTGTAATTAAACCAGTTTGTTCTATAGTAGTTATAGTGCAAATTTTCCTGCTTAACAAGCTCTAGTTTTGTACCCATACCCAGGAATTTTTCGGATAAGCTTGAATCTACTTCATCTTTTTCAAGACGGATATTAGGTGCTGTAACAACAATAAAGTCTTTTAGATTTTTAGCATTTAACCATTCTTCTCGACTTTGGCATATTGCTATATCATTGTTGGAAACCCAGCCGTTGTAATAATCACATCTTATATATGAGAATTTCTTATCGGCTGTTTGGAAGTATACTACAACAGGTGTATTAACTTCCATTGAAGTTGCAGAATTTTCATTCCAATCCCATTGGTCTTTACGCCATGACCAATTTGCAGAATCCGGCTGGTATTTGAGAACTGTTCTGTTTACAACAATGCCGTATTTTAAAGTCATACTGCTAGAAACATCACTATTTTTAATATTGTTTCTAATATTCTGTATATAATCTTTAGACATAACATTTCCGTTTATGTAAAATGTGTTGTTTAATGTAAAGTTAGAAAGGTTGTTTACCATTTCTACACCATTAAAATTTTCATTAACACATTCAAGGTTTGCCATATTTGTTCCGGAAGTGTTAATTATGCTTTTATTAAAATTTTCAATATCACTGCTGTTCATAATGATTTTGTCTGGTTCAGCAATTTTGGAAGTCCAGTAACTTGAATTGCACATTTCAGGTAAAACAGAATTAGCAACATTGTAGCCCGTATCTGCCATAGCAGACGTTGAAAACAAATTAAAAATAATAAATGTTGATAAAAATGCTTTAAATAACCTTCTCTTTTTCATAGGCAACCTCCTTTAATTTAGGGAAATTAATTTAATTACAATATTATTATAACATATAAATAGCAACAACATAGCAACAAATTACAAAAATGCCAATATTGAAAATATGTAAATAAGGGGAGGCTTTATGTTCATAAAAAAATACCCATTTCCACAACAAGGAAACGGGCATTTTTTCTATTTTTCTATAATGCTATAATCTCTATCGCTGAAATAGCTATCTTTTAATCCTTCTGTAACATATATTTTTCCGTCAGTTGTAATAAACACAGCTTGGAAATCCTGATTTTCTTTCCAATATTCCGTAGCTTTATCAAGTCCCATTACAAATAAGGCTGTTGAAAGACCGTCGCCCTCAATACCTTTGTCTGTTACTATAGTTACAGAACTTAAACCACTTGTTGCCGGTTTTCCTGTCTTAGGGTCAACAATGTGTTCATAAGTTACACCGTCTTTAACAAAGTATCTTTGATAACCACCGGAAGTTATAACAGCTTTGTCAGATACCTTTACACCACCAACATATTTATTTTGGTTAAAAGGGTCTTGTATGGCAACTTTCCAAAGATTGCCGTCTGGCTTTGTTCCTAAAGTTTGAACATTACCACCTAATGAGATAATTGCTGATGTTACTCCTTCGTCTTTGAGGAGTTTTATAACAGTATCAGAGGTATAACCTTTGGCAATACCACCTAAATCCACTTGTGTTTCTTTAGGCTTAGAAATAACATTATCTTTGATTGATACCTTGCTATAGTCTACAGTTTTTAAAGCATTTTTTATCTCATCGTCTGTAGGTACATAGAATTTTTGATTATAGAAACCCCATAAATCCATAACAGGAGCAATAGTAATATCAAATGCACCACTTGTCTTTTTACCAATATTAAGTGCTGTTTCAACAATATAAGCTGTTTCATCAGTAAGTTTAGTTTCTTCGTTATTGTTTACAGCATATATTTCACTTTCCTGACTTCCACGTCTTAATTCTTTGTCTATTTCATTAATTTTCTTTTCAGCATCGTTTAAAACATCGGAATTATCAGTATAGGCTGTTAAATCCATAATTGTATCCATAGCATATACAGTTTTCTTTTGTTCTTGAATTTTACCTGAACTACAGCCTGTAAGTAGCAATGAACCTACAAGTAATGGAAGTAGAATTTTCTTTGAAAACAATCTCATCTCAAGTACCTTTCTGTCGTTGTATAAATTTAGTTAGAAGTAGCTAACTACACCTAAAACAATCTATCATATTATTAAATTAATGTCAACAGTTTGGCATAAATTTAAACAATAATTAAGGGTGTGCAAATATGCACACCCTCTCTAAACTAATATAATTTATTCAGCAACTGTTTCGCTTTCAGTTACTTCTTCAACAATAGTTTCAGCAGTAGCTTCTTCTGTAGTTTCCTCAGTTACTTCTTCAGTAGTTTCTTCTGTTTCAGCAACAGTAGTTTCATCTACTACTACAGCCTTAGTTTCGTCAACTTCCGGTAAAGCAACAGTAATTACATCAGTTATGTCTGCTGTATTGTCCTTTACAACATCTTCGAAAACTGTAGTATTGTCTTCTGTTTCAGTAACAACTGCTTTTTCTTCGTTGTTTTCTTCAGCAGTTGTGCTAACTGCGTCAGCAGGAGCATAGTGAACAGATGCAGTCATACCTAACTTGTCAGCATCATTGTAATCTAAAGTAGGGAATGTTACAGTATACTGTGTATCTTTCTTGAGGCTGTCCTTAACATTTTCAAAAGTAAGTGTAAGAACATTACCGTTTACAACAACCTTACCATTTTCAGCTACATTATTTCTGCCTTCGCCGATAGTAATATTAGCAGTACCGTTAGCAACAGCATTTACAAGGCTTTCAGCATATGTAGCATTGTTAATATCGTAGTTTAATACTAAATCAGTACCGTTTGTAATTTCGCTTACATCATCGTCATCACCCTGCATTTTAAGAGGAGAGTCGAGGTCAAATCTAGCACTAGATTCAAGAACAACGTCCTTGTAACCGTCAGCAACTAAAGTAATTCTGTACTTACCATTGCCAAATGCCTTAAATCTATCGTAGCTGTTAGTTACAGCAACTTCAACAACAGGACCGTGGTTAGGAGAAATCCATAAGTCAGATGCAAACTTAGCACCGGCAACAACAGGAGTAGCAGTACCGTCTTCGCCTAAGTATTCAATCTTAGCACCCTGAACATTGTAAATATAATCCTTAAATTCGCCAACCTTACCGGCAACAGCTTCATCAGTATTAATATTCTTATGAGCTGGGTCATCAGCTTTCATATTTGCATAATCATCGAAGTAAACAAGGAAAGTAACATCGCCAAATCTCTTAGCATACTTTGTGTTTACAGTAAATTTATTGTCATCATTTGTGTTAGCTTCAGAATAGTTACCAACATTCTTTACAGAAACATTGTCATTAACAACTCTCTTGCCGTAAAGACCATTAGCATTTAATTCCTTGTAAGCATAAACATTGTTTTCATTTAAATCGGCATCAAAGTTTAAAGATGCAATTTCGTCAGAAACTTTCTGAGCCTGAGCTTCGTAGCCGGAAACATTCTTTAAGATTTCAGCATTAATAGCCATATCCTTAGAAACAGCAACAACAACATCTTTAATACCGGTAGCAGTTATTTTACCGTTGCTACCTCTGTTAGAAGAACCGTCATAACCAAAGTCAGCCTTTGCATTGTCAGGTCTTACAACAGTGTAAGCACCATTTTCATACTTGATAGAGCTAGAGAAAGGAGCCATTTCGCCATTGCTGTTTAAAGCATTAACAGCCTGAGTAAATGATAATCTACCTAAACCGTAACCAGTAGTAGCTCTTGAAACAGCATCGTACATACCGGCGTCAGTATCAGCACCATTAGCAGCATACTTATCGTCAGCACTCTGAGAAGCAGTATAGCTGTCAGGAATTTCAGCTACAGTACCGTTCTTAGCAAATTCAGTAGAAAGAGTACCGTTGAAACCATCACTAGTTTCTGCATACCAGTATTCGCCGTAAGTTAAAGTCTTCTTAGCAAAATTGTAACCGGAAAGGGCATTATCGCTGTACTTAACAATAGTCTTTTCAGCATTTACAGCAGTAGGTGTAACAGCAGTACCATTGAAAGTAAATGTATAATCAGACATTGGCTTTTCAAGTGTAGCAACATAGTAGTCAACACCATCAACTGTTACCTTGTCCTTTGTTTCAAGGGCAATAGCTGTAGTAGTTTCAGTAGTTGCTTCAGTAGTTGTTTCAGTAGTAGCCTCTGTTGTCTTAGTATTTGACTTCTTGCTACTGCTTGAAGATGAGCCACCACCAGCAGACTTTAATGAGTTTTTGCCAACGAAAGTAGTAGTTTCAGTTGAGCTTTCTTCTGTAGTGTCTACAGTAGTATCTTCTGCATCAGTAGTTATTTCTGTGCTTTCTTCATCAGCACCAAATTTATTTTCGCAGTTGTATAAAAGCTGTGCAAATTCTTCTCTAGTAATGTTGTTCTTTGGATTTAATTTACCATTACTACCGTTTACAATACCATTTTCAACTAAAGCTGAAACAGCATTTACAGCCCAGCTTGAAACAGTTGAACCGTCAGTAAAAGCTGAAAGGTTACCGTTTTCGCCAGTAAGGTCATATGCTCTAGCAATAATTGCCATTACTTCTTCTCTAGTAATGTTGTCATTTGGTCTGAGCTTGTTGTCTGAACCCTTGAAAAGACCGGCATCTACAGCCTTAGCTAAATCATCGTAGTACCACTGACTAGCATTAACATCAGTATAAGAACTAAGGTCTGCCTTGTCTTCTAACTTTAATACTCTTGCAAATATAGATGCTACCTGAGCTCTAGTTGCAAGACCCTGAGGGTTTAATTTACCGTTACTACCCTTAATGTAACCGTTGTTTACTGCATAAGTCATAGCAGCATTAGACCAACCAGTAGGCATATCTGAATAATCTTCTGCAAAAGTCTGCATTGAAGATGCCATCATAGTAAGAACTATGCCTAAAGAAAGCACTCTCTTTTTCATATTTTCCTCCTTTAAATAGTTAGCAAAAGCTAACATTACATCAAAAAAATAAATGCCTATTTCTAAGCATTTTATTATTAAAAGTAGAAAAAATTTCAAAAACTATAAGTTGTTTTTAATATTTTTTCTACTAAAAATTTGATTAAATGATACAATATTTAATTAATGTATGTCAACCAGCTTTTTGATGTTTTATTTTCAATTACTGTAGTATAGTATATAATTTACCTTTATTGAAAAATCTTATCAATTTCGAAGAAAAATTTTAATTATGCTTGTATTTTGTTTCAAGTCTTTTTATTAAAAGCTGTGCTACAATACCTGTAAATATACCGGATATAATACCGGATATAAATAAAAGTGGAAAATAGAAAACTATACGCCAAGTACCGGTTAATATAATAGCGACAATAATCTGCCCCAAGTTATGGCCAATAGCACCGAAAGCACTTATTACCCAAAGTTTATCCTTTTTTAAGAATAAAGAAAAAAGAGACATAACAGCAAAACTGAAAATACCACCGGCTATGCTGTATAAAAAAGAAGTCATTTGACCGGCAAATATACTGCTTATAACTATACGAAGTATAAGTACAGTAAAGGCGTCTTTTTTGTTATATAGGAGTATTATTACAAGGGTAATAATATTTGAAAGTCCCATTTTTATTCCGGGTATTGGAGTAAGAGGTGGAAGTTGTAATTCCAAAACAAATATTATTATTGCTATGGTCAAAAGAACAGATAACTGAGTTAATCTTCTGACATTGTAGCCTGTTGAATTATTTGTTTCCTGCGATTGCATCAAAGTCACTCTCCTTATCCACTATTGTAATTGATAATCTGTGAGGTAAACACACTATAGGAATTACACTGTCAGAAATATACCCAGTGTTTACACATATTTTATCAGCACAGTCAGCATCAATAATGGCAATTTTTCCTTGTTCTACTCTTATTGTATTGCTGTGTTGTCCGTCACTTGTTTTTATCTCAAATTCGTAAGGGTCTTTTACAGCATTTAAGTCTATTTCTTTTATTATTTTACCGTTTTGGCGAATAACAGCATTTTTATGGTCTCCACCAACATTGTTCATTACTATCCATACTATAGCTGAAACAATGCAGAGAACAGCAAAAATAATAATCCATTTTAAATTATCTTTCATATATTATCAATCCTCATTGTTAGCATTGACTAACATTCTATCATTACTAAAAATTAATGTCAATATTTATGACTATAATTAAAAAGATATTGACAAGAAAGTTCAAGTGATGTAGACTTAGTTAGCGAAAACTAATTAAGTTATAATAAGCTAATTATGTAAGGAGAATTGTATATGCGTTTAGGTTTAACAGAGTTAATATTTATTTTCGGCATTATTTTAATTGTGTTTGGTCCTACAAAGTTACCTACATTAGGTAAATCTATGGGCGAGGCTATTAAAAATTTCAAAGATGGACTTAATAAAGTTGAAGTAAAAGATGAAAACACAAATGAAACAAAATAATGATGGAGTAATGCCAATTACTTCCCATTTATTGGAACTGAGAAAAAGGCTTGTAGTTATATTTCTTACGGTGTTGGTGTTTTCACTTATTTCCTTTTTGTTTTCAGAGGATTTAATAAAAAATCTTATGTCATTATCAAAAGGTTATAAATTTATATATAACACACCGGAAGCATTAATAATTCAAAGTCTTAAACTTGCTATAATGTCAGGAATTGTGCTGTCTAGTCCAGTTATATTTTTTAATATTTGGATGTTTGTATCCCCAGCCCTTAAGATTACGGAAAAGGTAGTTATAACTATTATTTTTACATTGGGAGTGGTTTTATTTTTAATGGGTTGTATCTTTGCCTATTACATAATAATTCCCTTTGTGCTTAAATTCTTTGTTGAGTCAAACTCTATATCAGAACTTCAAGCCTATGTTACTTTGGAGGGATACATATCCATAATTGTAAGTTTTTTTATAGCATTTGGACTTGTGTTTGAATTACCGGTAGTTTTGCTTTGCCTCGATATAGCAGGAATAGCAAGACGAAAAACTTTTGTAAATATGAGAAAATTTGCGATAGTTATCATCTGTATCGTGTCAGGTATTATTACACCACCTGATGTGTTTTCTCTTGTTGTTACAGCAATTCCTATGGTTATTTTATTTGAATTAAGTCTTTTTATAATGTATTTATATGAGAAAATCACGAAAAAGAACTAGAAAACACCTGTACTTGAATTAAGTACAGGTGTTTTTCTATCTCTTTGTATAATAAGTGTGTAAATATTTGTGGGCAGTATTTGAACAAGGTAGAGTAAGATACTTTTCGTATATAGCTTTAAGGCTTGAATTTTCGTGACATTTTCTGATTTTGTTACTTCTGTCACTTTCGTAAAGACCTTTACTTCTCAATGCTGTGTTACCACTGTATAAAGGTGTACCACCACCACCTACACAGCCACCAGGACAAGCCATAATTTCTATAAATGTATATGGGCTTGTACCGTTTTTAACTTCGTCTAATACTTTTTCAGCATTTTTAATACCGTTTATAACACAGGCTTTTATAGTTTGATCCTTTATTTTAATTTCAGTATGCTTTATACCGTCACTACCTCGTAACTGCTTAAACTCAACATCTGTAAGTATTTCTCCGGTCATAAGTTCGTACATACTTCTTATGGCAGCCTCTGTAACACCACCACTTGCACCGAATATTCTACCAGCACCTGATGTATTTCCGAATAATGAATCGTATTCGCTGTCTTGAAGTTTTGCAAGATTTATGCCTTTTGACCTTAAAAGCTTTGCATATTCTCTTACAGTAAGAACAGCATCTACATCACGACCACCCTCTGTATACATTTCAGGTCTTAAAGCCTCGTGCTTTTTAGCTGTACAAGGCATAACAGCTATGTGATATATGTTATCCTTTCCAAGATAGTTTTTAATAAGTGCACCTAACATTTGCTGAGGGGATTTACAACTTGAAATATTGTCAAAAAGGCTAGGATAATTAAGTTCAGCATAGTTTATCCAACCAGGGCAACAAGATGTAATCATAGGAAGAACGCCACCGGTTTTAATTCTAGTTATAAGTTCTGTAACTTCTTCCATTATTGTAATGTCAGCACCGAAATCTGTTCTGAAAACATAATCACCAAGCATTTTAGCTGATGTAGCAATTTTGCCGGAAACATTTTCTCCGGACAAAAGACCAAATTCTTCGCCTAAAATGTTTTGTGAAGATGGTGCAAACTGCCATACTATTGTTTTTCCACTGTTTAAAGCTGTTGTTACCTTTTGAAGTGCATCGTTTTCGGCAATAGCACCAGTAGGACAGACCTTACTACATTGACCACAACCAATGCACTTAGTTTGGCTCAAATCGTATCCACCAATGGTGTCAGAGTAAGTTTTGCCATTTTCAGTTTTTAATTCTAATATGTTTATGGCTTGAGTATTTTTACAGACATCAACACATTGACCACAGCCAATACACTTTGAAATATCTCTTATTATGGCATTACTTGAAGTATCGGCAACAGTTGAAACTGTAGATTCTGTATCTACAAGAGTATCACCAAATACATTTTTACCAAAAGCCCATAGAGATGCAAAGCCAGCAGCATTTATAGCTCCTAACTTTAGAAACTCTCGCCTTGATATATTTTTACTCATATATTACCTCCGTTAGAAAACTAGCATAATTACATAGTTTGCCTATGCTAACTTAATATATTTTAACTATTCTTAATACCTATGTCAATATTGCTTAATCAATAAAACTTCTCAATTAGCTTTGTTGACATAACAAATTTATTATACTATACTCTAGTGTGGTTACTATTAGATAACTAGGTTAGTACAACCTAACCTAAATTCAGAAATGGTTTATTTAATATAGATGTTTTATATTAAAAAACTAAATATAATATATTTAAAAGGAGGAATATTAAAATGCTGTTTAAAAATAAAAAAATGAGCAGAATAGTTGCTTTATTATTAACAGCAGCCTTGAGTTTTTCCACTAATTCTTTTGTTTTTGCTGGAGAAAATTCAAGTTCAGTTCTTTTAGGTGATGTCAATGGAGATGGCATAGTAAATTCAGATGATGCGTCATTAGCACTTAGTTATGTACTTAAGCCTAACGAGGTACAGGGCTTTAATGCCGATGTAGCAGATGTAAATGGAAATGATGTTATTGACTCTGTAGACGTTGCGTTAATTTTACAAAAGGCTTTAGACTCTAGTTTTAAGTTCCCTATTGAAACTGAACCTACTGTAACAAATGTTACAAACTGGAAGGAATTTAAGACAGCTGCTGCAACTGCAAAGGAAGGCGATACAATAAGTCTTTCAAATGATATTTCAGCAGACGGTTCAGCAATATTTGATGTAGACGGCGTATCAGGTGCAACACTTGTAGTAAGAGAAAAGAATGTAACAATTCTTGGTAACGGACATACAGTAAAGTCAGACGGTACTAACACATTTACATTTGATTTTGACGGTGAGGCTAATGAAACAGCCGGCACTTCAGGTGCAAAGGGTGTTAATGTTAAGGACCTTACTATTGACGGTGCAAGCTTTAAGAAGAAAATCGGTGGTGGTATGTTCCTTGAAGCCGGTGCAGATGTTACACTTACAAATGTAACAATGAAGAATTGTAATGCAGGTGCTACATCAGCATTTAATGGTGGTGGTGCAGTTTATGTAAACTACCATAGAGGAGAAACTCCAACACTTACAGCTGTTAATTCAACTTTCGAAAATAATAGCGTAGGCGACGGTACAACTGGTCGTGGTGGTGCGATTTACGGTTCTACAGGTAATGTAGTATTAGAAAATTGTACTTTCAAGGGCAACAAGGCAGGCTACGGTGGTGCAGTTGCTATGGACGGTAAACTTGTAAATTCAGGTGAAGAAGTAAATGGTTCACTTTCAGTAACTGATTGTACATTTGTTGACAATGACGGTGTCAATGGTGGCGATGATATTTACATTTATGAAGGTACATCAGCAGGCAAGAAGGGTAAGGTTCTTACTTCAAATATTGATGTTAAAAATATCTCGGGTACTTTTAGTGGCGAAACTACTGATGATTTCAAGGATTATGATGTTGTTTACTCAAGATATTACGCAGATACATATGTTGGCGATAAGACAAAGGCAGCACCAAAATTTGATGGTGTAACTGTTCACGATATTACATTCCCAACACAGGATAGAGATACCCTTGAAGTTCCTACTACAACAACAGAAACAACAACTACTACAACTGAGAGTACAACAGAAACAACTACACAGACAACAACAACTACTACAACTGAGACAACAACAGAAACAACAACAGAAACAACAACAGAAACAACAACAGAAACAACAACAGAAACAACAACAACAACTACTACAGAAACAACAGAAGCAACAACTGCTGTATATAAGGGTAGCGAAACAGTTGAAGTGTATGGTTACGATGTTAAGGTAGCTGTAGCAGTAGACGGGGATGGCAAGATTATTTCTGTCTTAGATGATAACACAGATACACAGGATATGTTTAATGAAATGTTCTATAGCAAGGCTATAGCTATGTTTAAGAATTTCATAGGCAAGACAGCTAGTGAACTTGATGATGTAGATGGTATATCATCAGCAACATATTCTTCAAATGCTATAAGAGGAGCTGTTAAGAATGCTCTTAGCTCTATTCCAGCATCATTAGACCTTTCTTCTAACTTTGTATCAGGTGGTGCTGTAAATGCAAATAATAGCTTTGCTGAAGTTGCATTAAAGAGTAGTAATGATAGTGCCGATATATTCTATACAACAGATGGCACAGAACCTGATGAAAACTCAAATAAGTATGACGGTAGCATAAAATTGACTGCTGCTGATATAACTTCATCATCAAAAAAAGTGGTGGACTGATTACTTTAAAAGCAATAGCTGTAAAGGATAATGCAAAATCTTCTGTTTTGGAGCAAAAAGTAATTTTTGCTGACGAATTAGACGGAAAATATGAAGACGGTACATATGGCAGTCCTTTGAGAAGTTATGTAGGAAAGGATACAGTTTCAGTAACTGTATCTGACGGATTAATAAGGGCTATAAATGTAAAGCCTGTTTCAGGAGAAGCAGACCAAGACCTTATTGACGAATTGCTTATTAACCAATGTAGAGATATTAACTATAGTAGTCAAAATCAAGACTATGTAAATAGAATTTACGAAGTCTTGTATGGTCATTTTGAAAATAATAGTTCAGAGCCTACAATTCCAGAAATAAGCTATACAAAAAACAATGACATAATAACAGTTACCATTACAGGAAGTAATGTGTATTACTCTGTTGATGGCTCAACACCATCAATATTGTATACAAAACCTGTAGTTATAAACACTTCTGATTATAATGATGTGGATAAAATCAGAGTGCGTGCTGTAGCTGTTGACGGTAATCAGTCCTCCGAAGAAAAACAGTTGGATATTTATACAAATACCAATGATATATTAAATTCAATAAGTTTTTACCAGAAAGCTTTTGAATAAAAGGCATTAAAAAAATCACTCCGAATAAAATAGTTTCGGGGTGATTTTTTATGTTACAAAAATTAAAAAAAGTAGTAAAAAAGTTGCTAAACAATAAGAAAGTTCCGGTTGTTACACTTGGAATAGTAGCACTTTTAATTTTAACTGCCGGACTCTTTACACCAATGACACAACCAACAACTGCATCAAAGAAAAAATTGCCTATATACTGCGTAGATACACAGGGCAAAAAACAGGTTTCTATATCCTTTGATGCTGCTTGGGGAGCAGAAGACACAGATACTTTGCTAGACATATTGAAGAAAAATGATGTCAAAGCCACTTTCTTTTTATGTGGGTACTGGGTAGATAAATATCCGGAGGAAGTAAAGAAGATATACAATGACGGTCACGACATTGGAAACCACAGTAACACACATCCTCATGGTTCAAAATTATCACTGGAGGAGAATAAGGAGAATATACAGGGGTGTCATGAGAAAATTAAAAATTTGTTAGGTATAGATGCAAACCTGTATAGACCACCTTTTGGAGAGTACAATGATACTGTATTAGATGCTGCAAAGGCGTGTGGTTACTATGCTATACAGTGGGATGTGGACAGTATCGACTGGAAGGAATTAGGTGTTCAAGCTGAAATTGATAAGGTGTTAAATCACAAGCATTTGGGAAATGGTTCAATAATTCTTTTCCACAATGATGCAAAGTACACACCTGAATGTTTAGACACTATTATTAAGGGGCTTAAAGAGAAAGGTTTTGAGATAGTGCCTATAAGCCAGTTAATACATAAGGATAATTACTATATGGACGTTGAGGGAAGACAAATTTTAAATAGCTAAATTGTTTTTATAGACTTAGGTTTTTGCCTAGGTCTATTTTAAGGTAAATCGGAAAGATAAATCTGATGACTTATAAACAAATAAAACTTTTTAAAACATATTGACTTGGAATTAGGTTCAAGAAGTATAATAATGTTGAAAAGTAGGTTTAGAATTTAAAATGTAACAGTACAAATGTTTTTTATTGAGGGATAATTTTTTTTGTTAGATTTAAAGGAAACAAGTGGAAAGAATTTAGAGTTATCTAAACAGAGAAAACCTCCTTTGCTTTTGAAAGGAGGTTTTAAATAGTGAATCGGAAAGATAAATCCGATGGCTTGCTTGCCAAGCCACAAATTAACGCAGTTAATTTGTTCTGAATAGTGAATCGGAAAGATAAATCCGATGGCTTGTTTATCAAGCCACAAATTAACGCAGTTAATTTGTTCTGAATTCAATATTTTCCTAACGGAAGTTCCAGACCGTTGTTTAACATAATATCTTCGTTTAGCAATATGTCGTGAGGATTTCCGTCGGCTACAATTTTTCCATTACTTAGTACAATTACCCTTTGGCATATTTCCATAGCCATATCTAAATCGTGGGTAGTTATTATTTTTGTTTTATCAAGATTTTTAATTATGTTTATAAGGACTTTTCTATTTCTAGGGTCAAGTCCTGTTGTTGGCTCATCAAGAAGTATACACTTTGGCTCTATGGCTAATATTGTTCCCAATGATGCAAGTTTCTTTTCTCCACCGGAAAGTTTAAAAGCCGGCTTATTTAATATATCAGTTATGTTTAACATTTTGGCTATGTCATTAACTCTTTGGTCAATGTTATCAAAACCGAAGTTTTCTAAGCCAAAGGCTATATCCTGTTTTACTGTGGGCATAAAAAGCTGTGAATCAAAATCTTGAAATACAAAGCCTAGCAAAGTACGGATTTTGTTGTAATTCTTTTTTACTACAGGCATATTTTCAACGGTTATACTGCCTGTGTAGTTACCTAACAACCCAGTCATAAGCTGTAAAAGTGTAGACTTTCCTGCACCGTTGCTACCTACTAGGCATATGCTTTCTCCTTGATTTATTTCAAAGGAAATGTTGTCTAATATAACATTGTTTTCGTAGCTAAAGCTGACATTTTGAAATTTTATAAAACTCATTATTTCACCAACCATTTAAGTAATACAAAAATTAATAATGATACCAGAATGAATATGTAGTCAAAAAAGTGGAATTTTATATTGCTGTTTATAGCTTTGTTTTCGCCAAAACCCCTTAAATACATACTGTTGTAAAGGTCTTTACCTCTTTCCAATGTCCTGTAGAAAAGGTTTCCCAATAGAGAACCCCATACCTTAATATTAAATCCTTTTTGGTTTGGAGCAATTAGGGAATAGGCTTTTGTAATTGTATTAAGCTGTTCTATAATTACAAAAATGTATCTGTATAGCAACACAAGTATCCACACAAATATTTCGGGAAACTTTAGTTTTATAAGTCCATAGGCTAAATTGTATATGCCAGTAGTACATATAAATTCGTAAAGGACAGTTAAAGACAGTATGCTTTTTATTGCAAATGTTACAAAAGATACTACACCAAAGGTAGTTTTTATACCAAATACAACTACATCATTGTTATTAAAAAATATATTTCCTATGCCTATAAACAGTATTACTGGAACAATAATCAATAGCCTTTTTAATGTCTGAATAATAGGAAGTTCAGACAATATAAGAATTACAATAGGATATATGAACCAAGGTAAAAGGGCAGAAATTGAATACCTATAACAGGAAGTGACCATTACAATATATATAATGGTCACAGCAAGTTTGGATATAGGGTTTAATTTATGTATTATTGTATTTTTTAATGAAAGCCTTTCAATTAAGTTGATTTCGTTAAGCGCTTTTTCTAGTTTGTTCATTCTTGGCACCCTTTTTGTAAAATCTGAATATCAAACTTCCACCAATAAGTATAACGGCAACTAATGCTGAACCTAAGACACCACTAAAACTTGTACCTAAAATTTCATTGTTGGAATTTGAAATTGAGTAATCTGGCAATAGGGCAGTTTTTTCCTGTATTTCAGAGGCTTTGTCATATGCACTTCCCTTTGAATCAAGTTCTGTTGAACCGGCTACATTTTCCATTGACCACTCAAGACCGTCAGGACTTGATGATGCAAGAAGTGAAATGCCACCACCAATTAATACTGTAACAATGCTTAATATGGCAATAACCTTTTTAAATGAAAATTCATTGCTTTTTTCATCTATGCTTAACATTTCAGGTCTTGTGTTATACACAAATATAAGTACAGCTGATGTTATTAAGCCCTCTACAAAACCTATAGCTAAGTGGATAGGTTGCATAAATGATAAAAATGTTAAGAACGGAAGTTCTGTCACACCGGAAATTAATGTTTCCAAAGTAACACTAAAGGCACCAAGCTGTAAACTTAAAATACTTCCCAATATACTTGCAATCAATATTTTTGTCTTTGACGGATTTTTGCCTAATATTGGTTTGTATATGCAGAAATATCCGAAGAAGCAGGCATAAAAAGCCATATTCCAAACATTACAACCATATGCCATTAAACCACCGTCAGCAAAAAGCAGACATTGTAATAACAGTATAGCCATCATTGAAAGGAAACCACCGTAAGGTCCTATTAATGCAGAAAGTAAAAGCCCACCACATAAATGACCACTTGAACCGGTTCCGGGAATTGTAAAGTTGACCATTTGTGTTGCAAATACAAAAGCACCCATAACACCCATAACCGGTATATTTTCAGGTTTATTTTCTTTTTTTATTTTAAATATGCTGTAAGCACCTACTGCCAAAGATGCTACAGCCATACCTGTTGCAACAGGTGGAGAAACTAAGGCATCTGCCATATGCATAAAAATCACTCCTTTGTTTTTTATCTATTTTTTGGAAGTATATCATTAAAATTTGTGGTGCACAAGCCCCATAGGGGGTTGTAAATTTATGAAATTTATTATAAAATTATAACGAGGTGAAATTATGGATAATAATTTAGTACATACCCATATTGATAGTGACGGCAAGGAGTATACTCATAGCCATACTCACACTCATACCCAAACAAAGGCTGTTATAAACAGACTTTCTAAAATATCCGGACACGTAGAGTCCATTAAAAGAATGGTTGAATCCGGTCGTGATTGTAGCGAGGTTCTTACACAGTTGGCAGCTGTTAAGGCAGCAGTTTCAGCAGTAAGTAGCATTGTGCTAAAGGACCATATTGAACACTGTATTGTTGATGCAGCCAGGGAAAATGATAAAGAGGCTATTGCCGATTTAATAAAATCTATTGATAGATTTGTGAAGTAATTTGACTTAATCGTTAAATTATGATACCATAGAGTGGAAAGAAATAATTATGTATTTTTAGACAAAGAGGTCATTTTATATGGTCTCTTTTTTTGTTTTTTTACAGGGAGGGAACTTAAATGAGATTAAATCCTAAGGAGCAAGAAAAGCTTATGCTTCATTTTGCAGGCAAGCTTGCAGAGGAAAGAAAAAATAGAGGATTAAAGTTAAACTATGTAGAGTCAGTTGCCTATATCAGTTCAGAACTTTTGGAATATGCCAGAGATGGCAAAACTGTTGCAGAGCTTATGCAGTTAGGTACAAAAATATTGACAAAAGATGATGTAATGGATGGAGTTGCAGATATGGTGCACGAAGTACAGGTTGAAGCAACTTTCCCAGACGGTACTAAACTTGTAACAGTTCACAATCCAATTCAGTAAGGAGGAATACATAATGAAAATAGGCGAAATTATGCCTCTTGATAGAGAAATTACACTTAATGAAGGCAGAAAAACAGTATGTATTGATGTTGCAAATACTGGCGACAGACCTATTCAGGTAGGTTCACATTTTCATTTTTTTGAGGTTAATAAACTTCTTAGCTTTAACAGAGAAAAGGCTTATGGTATGCGTCTTGATATACCTTCCGGTACTTCTGTGCGTTTTGAACCGGGTGAACAGAAATCTGTTCAGCTTGTAGAAATTGTTGGTAATAGAGCTGTATATGGGCTTAATGATTTGACATCAGGAAATATTGATGAAAAGAGAGATACAGCTATTAGTATGGCAAAAGAAAAAGGCTTTAAGGAGGTTTAACTATGGCTTGTAAAATTAGTGGCGAAAAATATGCAATGATGTATGGTCCTACAGTTGGAGATAAGGTTAGACTTGCTGACACAAATCTTGTAGTTGAAGTTGAAAAGGACTATACAATTTATGGTGATGAAGTTAAGTTTGGTGGAGGTAAGACAATCAGAGATGGTATGGGTCAGTCAGTAAATACTACAAGTGCTGACGGCGACCTTGACCTTGTTATTACTAACGCCCTTATTATAGATTATACTGGTATTATAAAGGCTGATATTGGTATTAAAAATGGCAAAATTGTTGGCATAGGCAAAGCAGGAAATCCAGATGTTATGGACGGTGTAACACCAAATATGACTATTGGTGCATCAACAGAGGCTTTGGCAGGAGAAAACCTTATTGTTACAGCCGGTGGTATTGATTCTCATATTCATTTTATCTGTCCTCAGCAGGTAAATGCTGCCTTATGTGGAGGTATTACTACTATGATTGGTGGTGGTACAGGTCCGGCTGACGGTACAAATGCCACAACTTGTACTCCGGGTCCATGGAATTTGGAAATGATGTTAAAGGCTGCTGATGAATACCCTATTAATTTAGGCTTTTTAGGCAAGGGTAATTGTGGTAGTGAAAAGCCTTTAATTGAACAGATTGAAAATGGTGCTATGGGACTTAAAATTCACGAAGACTGGGGTGCAACACCGGCAGTTATTGACAGAGCTTTAAGTGTAGCAGACAAATATGATGTTCAGGTTGCAATTCATACAGATACTTTAAATGAAGGTGGTTGTGTAGAAGACACTATTGCTGCTTTAAAGGGTAGAGTTATACACACTTATCATACAGAGGGTGCAGGTGGTGGACATGCTCCAGATATTATTAAGGCAGCATCAGTTCCTAATGTACTTCCATCTTCTACTAATCCAACTATGCCATTTACTGTAAATACTATAGATGAGCATTTGGATATGCTTATGGTTTGTCATCATCTTGACAATAAAATCCCAGAGGATGTAGCTTTTGCAGACTCTCGTATTCGTCCTGAAACTATTGCTGCCGAAGATGTACTTCACGATATGGGTGTATTTTCAATGATGAGTTCAGATTCTCAGGCAATGGGACGTATTGGAGAAGTTGTTACAAGAACTTGGCAGACAGCTCATAAAATGAAAGAGGAAAGAGGTCCTTTACCTGAAGAAACAGGGGATAATGATAATTTCAGAGTTAAGAGATATATTTCAAAATATACTATAAATCCAGCTATAACTAACGGTGTAGCAGATTACATCGGTAGTGTTGAAGTTGGCAAGTTTGCAGACCTTGTATTGTGGAATCCAGCCTTCTTTGGTGTTAAACCGGATATGGTAATTAAGGGTGGTATGATAGCAATGTCTAAAATGGGCGATGCCAATGCCTCAATTCCTACTACACAGCCTGTTATATATCAGCCAATGTTTGGTGCACAGGGTGGAGCAAAATATAAAACTTGCCTTACTTTTGTATCTCAGGCATCTATGGATAACAATGTTAAGGAAAAGTTCGGTATTCAGAAAAACGTTGTGCCAGTTAGAAATTGTAGAAATATTTCAAAGGCTGATATGAAATTTAACAGTGGTACACCGGAAATTACAGTTGACCCGGAAACTTATGAAGTAAAGGCAGACGGTGTATCTCTTAAATCAAAGCCGGCTGAAAAATTGCCACTTACTCAGCTCTATAGTTTATTTTAAGGAGAATTGTTATGTTGTGTGAAAAGGTATTAGGAAAATTAAGTGATGAAAAATTTAAAAATTTAAATGTAGACTATGTTGATATTGATTGGTATGATGCTTTTAAAAAGCTACATAAAAAGGTGTCAGCTGAAGGCAGAGAAGTAGGCATAAGACTTGATAACGATATTTTGACTAAGGGTCTTAATCAGGACGATGTACTTGGTGTTGATGGTGATACAGTTATTGCTGTAAATATTCCTCCTTGTGATGTTATTGTGGCAAAAGTTGCTGAAAATCACCCACATATTGTGCCTAAGGTATGCTATGAAATTGGTAACAGACACGCAACACTATTTTATGGCGATACACCTTTTGAATATATTACACCTTTTAATCAGCCTATGCTTGATATGCTTAACAAAATACATGGTGTAACTGCTACAGTAGTAAATATGAAACTTAATTTTGATAAGAGTATTTCATCTACTATAAACAATCATACCCACTAAGGTGAAAGTTATGGATTTTAATAAGGATTTTTTGCTTTTGCAAATAAATGATGCTCTTTTTCCTATAGGTGGATATTCCCACTCTTTTGGACTTGAAACCTATATTCAAAAGAATATTGTGACAAATGGGGAAAAGGCAAAGGAATATATTTTAAGCCGAATTAATAATAGTATTAAATATACAGAACTTTTGGGAATAAGGTTGGCTTATAATAGGGCAGAAAAGGCTGATGTTGAAGGTCTTTTGAATATTGATGAAATTTTGACAGCATCAAAAATACCTTCTGAAATAAGAACAGCGTCTTTAAAAATGGGTTCAAGATTTGTTAAAACAATAAAAAATTGTCAGTCTTATTTTGTTACAGATATTTTTGATAAATATTTGGCACAAGCTAAAAATATACACCACATTACAGCCTATGCTGTAGTGTGTGCTAGTGCCAAAATACCTCTTAATAAGGCTTTGGAGGGATTTTTGTTTGCACAATGTTCAGCAATGGTAACTAATTGTGTGAAAACTGTGCCTTTAAGTCAAAGTCAGGGGCAAAAGATATTGTCAGAATTATTTGAAGTAATGGGAAATGTTATAAGTGATGTTTTAGTCGCTGATGAGGAGGATTTCTGTGCCTCTTGCCCAGCCTTTGATATAAGGTCAATGGAACATCAAGAACTTTATTCCAGATTATATATGTCATAGAAACTAGGAGTGATAATATGAGTTATACTAAAATTGGTGTAGCAGGTCCAGTTGGTTCCGGTAAAACTGCACTTATTGAGATTTTAATAAGAAAATTGGCAAAGGACTACAGCATTGGTGTAATTACAAATGATATTTACACTAAGGAAGATGCTGAATTTTTGTGTAAAAACAGTATTTTGCCACGAGAGAGAATTATAGGTGTTGAGACAGGTGGCTGTCCACATACAGCTATAAGAGAAGATGCTTCAATGAATTTAGAGGCTGTAGAAGAATTAATGGACAGATTTCCTGATATTGAACTTATGTTTATTGAAAGTGGTGGAGATAATCTGTCTGCTACATTTAGTCCGGAACTTGTAGAGGCTACAATATTTGTAATTGATGTATCTGAGGGAGATAAAATACCACGAAAAGGTGGCCCAGGTATATCAAGAAGTGACTTGCTTATTATTAACAAAATTGACTTAGCTCCATATGTTGGTGCTGACCTTTCTGTTATGGAGAGAGACTCTAAGAAAATGAGAGGTGACAAACCTTTTATGTTTACCAATATTAGAGATGACCAAGGCGTTGATGAGGTAGTTAAGTGGATAAAAGAAAATGTTATGCTTGAAGGATTGAAGTAAATGGATAATAGATATGGCAAAACTTCAAAACTGGACCTTACTATGGAGCGTAGAGATGATAAAACTATATTAAGTGATGTGTTTTTTACAGCTCCATTCAAGATAATTAAGCCTTTTTATGATAAGGATTATATGCAGGTTATGCAGATTTCTGTTTCAGCCGGAATAATGGAAGGGGATAAACAGGAAATCTCCATAAAAGCCCTTGAAAATAGTAAAAGCGAAATAATTTCACAAGCCTATGAGAAAATACATAAAATGGAAAATGGTTTTGCTCAGAGAAATATTGAAATAGAAATAGGGGCCAATAGTGAACTGATTTATAATCCATTACCTGTAATACCTTTTAAAAATTCTGCATTTAAAAATTCACTTTCCGTCAATTTGAAAGATAGTAGTTCTAAATTTATATTAAACGAAATACTTACTTGTGGCAGAGTCTACAGTGGAGAAAAGTTTGAATATAAATTCTATAATTCAAGGGTTTGTGTCAGAGAAAGTGGCAGACTTGTTTTTATGGATAATTCTCGCTATTCTCCGGATAGGACAAATATGTCAAATATAGGAATGTACGAGGGTTATACACACCTTTTTAATTTTGTTGTGTTTAACTATGATTACGATATGGAATGTTTGAAAAATTCTGTTAGTGTATTTTGTGAAGAAAACAAATACATTGGCGGAGTTACAACCGGTGACTCTAATAGTCTAGTTATAAAAATACTGGGAGATAATGCTGACAGGCTTTCAAAGTACAGTGAAAGGTTAGTCAAATATTTCAAAAAATATAAAAAATGAATTAATCTTAATAAAAAAATTCATTTTTTGTAAAAATTCTCTTGACAAGTTAATAAAAATTTGCTACAATGCAAACAATTCTGATGCACAATTATTTCAGAAGTTATAAGCTATTATATTTGTAATGCTTTATTTGAAACTTTGTATAATATGTATTGTTTTTAGACAATGGCGTCACTTGATTTGAATTATGAAAATCAAGGGGCGTCATTTTTTTATGATTAAGTAGTAAAGATAATACATAAAAATTTAAGAGAATTTGGAGGTACAAAATTATGAAAATGAAATTGTGGAAGAAAGCTGTAGCTTTGTTATTAGGTTCAACATTACTTTTTGGTATGACAGCTTGTGGAGAAAGTAGCCCGGCTAGTAGTACAGCTAATAGTGGTGATACAGTAAAGGTTGGTTTACTCCATTCATTAAGTGGCACAATGGCAATAAGTGAAACATCAGTAAGAGATGCCGAGCTTTTGGCTATTGAAGAAATCAATGCTGCTGGTGGTGTACTTGGTAAGCAGATTGAAGCTGTTGAAGAAGACGGTGCTTCTGAACCTTCAAAGTTTGCTGAAAAGGCTCAGAAACTTTTACAGGACGATAAGGTTGCAACAATTTTTGGTTGTTGGACATCAGCATCAAGAAAGGCTGTTAAGCCAGTTGTTGAAGGTATGAATGGTTTACTTTGGTATCCAGTACAGTATGAAGGTATGGAAAGTTCTGAAAATATTATGTATATGGGTGCTGCTCCTAATCAGCAGGCTGTACCAGCTATTGACTATTGCTACAAGGATAAAGGCTACAAGAATTTCTATTTGTTAGGTTCTGATTATGTATTCCCTCAGACAGCAAATATGATTGCTAAGGCTCAGATTTCAGCTTTAGGAGGTCAGACTGTTGCTGAAGAATATGTACCTCTTGGTCATACAGACTTCCAGACAATTATTGCAGATATTAAGGCTAAAAAGCCGGATGTAATTATTAATACATTAAACGGTGATTCAAACGTTGCCTTCTTTAAACAGCTTGCAGATGCAGGTGTTACATCAAATGATGTAATGACAATGTCATTCTCTATTGCAGAAGAAGAAGTAAATTCTATTGGTGCTAACTTACTTGATGGTCACTTAGTAGCTTGGAATTACTATATGACAACAGATACACCTGAAAACAAGAAGTTTGTTGAGGCTTATAAGGCTAAGTTTGGTAAGGATAGAGTTACATCAGACCCAGTTGAGGCAGCTTACATTGGTGTTTACCTTTGGAAAGAAGCTTGTGAAAAGGCTGGTAGCTTTGATGTAGATGCTATTAAGGCAAACTGTGGTGGTCTTACATTCCAGGCACCTGAAGGTCTTGTAACATTAAATGGCGATAACCACCATATTTCAAAGCCAGTTAGAATTGGTCAGATTTCAGCTGACGGTACTATTAATGAAGTTAAGTCAACAGATTCTCCAGTTGAGCCAGACCCATATTTAACAACTTACGATTGGGCAGTAGCTGCTAATTTAAAACCTCTTGAATAATTTTGAAATACTGGAAATTATTTTTAGATTGTCTGACAGGTGGGCTTAGTTCCACCTGTTAGTTTTTAGTGAAAAAAATAATAGGAGGAAAGTTTATGAATATAATGACAGTAATATTTAATGGACTAAGCACTAGCTCAATATTGTTAATAACTGCCTTAGGTTTGGCAATAACTTTTGGTCTTATGCGAGTTATTAATATGGCTCATGGTGAGTTCATTATGATTGGTGCTTATACTACTTATGTGGTTCAAAATCTGTTTTCAGCATTTTTGCCAAGTAGTGTTTTTGATGCTTATTACATAGTTGCTCTTTTTGCTGCCTTTGGCGTAGCTTTTGCTATAGGGGTAATTATGGAAAAGTTAATTGTTTCAAGATTGTATGGAAATGAAATTGATAGTTTGCTTGCTACTTGGGGTGTCAGCCTTATTTTACAGCAGTTAGCTCGTAGTATATTTGGTGCACAGCCGGTTAATGTAAAAGCTCCTTCATTTTTACAGGGAAATGTAGGTACTGGCGATGTAACTTTTTCTTATGTAAGAATTTTCATTATTGTAATGATGATTTTCTGTCTTGTAGGTGTTTGGTTACTTATGTACAGAACTAACTTTGGTTCTAAAATGAGAGCTACAATGCAGAATAGAAGTATGGCACAATGCCTTGGTATTAATACTAAAAAAATGGATAGTATTACCTTTGGTATTGGTTCTGGACTTGCAGGTCTTGCAGGCTGTTCTATATCATTACTCTTTTCTATTGATTCAACACTTGGTACAAAGTACATTGTTGATACATTTATGGTAGTAGTTCTCGGTGGTGTGGGTAAACTTCTTGGTACATTCTGTGGTGCAGATATTATAGGTTTCTCAAGTGTATTTATGGAAAACTTAACTTCAGCATCTATAGCAAAGTTTATTGTGCTTATTATAGTTATTGTATTTCTTCAGAAAAAGCCACAGGGCTTGTTTACAATTAGAAGTCGTTCACTTGATGATTAACAGGAGGTGTTATAATGAAAAGTTTTTTTACTAAAAATCCACGAAATATTGCCTTTTCTATAGTAGTAATACTTCTTGCATTAGTACCTCTTTTTACAGATATGGGACTTCTCACTTCATCAAGTATTGTTAGATTTGGCAGATACATAACTTTTGCAATAGTTGCTATTGGTATTGACCTTATTTGGGGTTATACTGGCATACTCAGTCTTGGTCATGGTATTTATTTTTGTCTGGGTGCTTATGGTATGGCAATGTATTTACTGCTCCAAAAAACTGGTGGAAAAATAACTGACTTTATGCAAAGAGGTGGTTTTACAGAACTTCCTTGGTTTTGGAAACCTTTTAATTCATTGCCATTGTCTATTATACTTATGATTGCTGTACCAACATTAATAGCGTGGGTAATAGGTTATTTTATATTTAAAAGCAGAGTTAAAGGTGTTTATTTTTCAATTATATCTCAGGCACTTACTTGGGCTATGTATACACTCTTTAATGGACTTCAGCCTTATACAAACGGTACAAATGGTATAACAGGTATTGATACAATTATAGGTTCTTACTATAATCCAAATAATATAAAGATTTTATTTTACATAGCTTTAGTAGTTCTTGTTCTTGTTTATGCTTTGACTTCATTTTTAATAAGTACAAAGTTTGGCAAAATACTTGTTGCTATAAGAGATGGCGAAAACAGAACATATTTCTCAGGCTATAAGGTTAGTTCATTTAAGAATTTTGTATATGTACTTTCTGCTGTTTTTGCTGCAATAGCCGGTGCGTTATATGTAAACCTTAACAACTCAATTTCTCCTACAGAAATGAGTATTACTTTTTCAGTTGGTATGGTAATTTGGGTTGCTGTAGGTGGCAGAGGTTCTTTAATAGGTGCTGTTATTGGTGCAATTCTTGTTTCAGCTTGTGAATTTAGTGTTAGTTCAGCTTTCCCAAGTGTATGGCAATACTTTATTGGTATATTCTTTACAGTAGTTATACTTTTCTTTAGACGAGGTATTGTAGGTATTGCATCTGATTTAGTTGCAAAGTTTAATTTAAAGAAAGCAACAGGTAAGGAGGCGTGATTATGGCAAATAAAATTCTATCTCTTGAAAATATATCTGTTGTTTTTGATGGATTTAAGGCATTGACAGATGTAAATATAAATGTAATGGAAAACACAATTCATTTCTTTATTGGTCCTAATGGTGCAGGTAAAACTACACTTTTGGATATTATTTGTGGCAAAACTAAGCCTACAAATGGCAAGGTTAAGTATTTCCCAGACGGTAAGGAAATTACATTAACCGGTATGAAAGAGTATCTTATAGTTGGTCTTGGTATTGGTAGAAAATTTCAGGTTCCCTCTGTATTTACAAATCTTACAGTATATGAAAATATGGAATTATCTCTTAAAAATGGAAAAGGTGTAATAAGTTCTATTTTTTCAAAGCCAACAGAAGAAGAAAAAGAGCGAATAGATGAAATTCTTGATATGGTTGACCTTTTGGATAAAAAGGGATACAAGGGCATTAATCTTGCCCATGGGGAAAAGCAATGGCTTGAAATAGCTATGCTCCTTGTTCAGAAGCCAAAAGTTATATTGCTTGACGAACCTGTTGCCGGTATGGGTAAGCCTGAAACTTATAAAACAGGAGAAATTTTAAAACAAATTAAAAATGAATGTACAGTTGTTATTGTTGAACACGATATGGAGTTTGTAAAAATGATAGCTGATATGGTAACAGTAATGCACGAGGGTAAAGTGCTTATGGAGGGTGATATTGACTCCATACTTGGTGATGAAACTGTACAGAAAGTTTATTTAGGCAGAGGAGGAGAAAGAAATGCTGAAGATTAATGGTCTTGATACCTATTATGGTGAAAGTAAAATAATAGATAATCTTTCCCTAGAAGTGCCTAAGGGAAAAATAGTGTGTCTTATTGGTAGAAATGGTGTAGGCAAAAGTACAACACTTAAATCAATTATGGGTCTTACAAAAACGCCAAAGGGCAGTATTATGTTTGATGGCAAAGAAATAATAAAAATGAAGCCTTACGAAAGAGCTAAACTGGGTATAGGCTATGTTCCACAGGGTAGAGATATATTCCCTCAAATGACAGTTGAAGAAAATCTTAAATTGGGACTTCAAGTAAAAGGTGGTAAGGGTAAAATTCCACCAAATGTTATTGACCTGTTTCCTATCATAAGTAAATTTATGCTTAGAAAAGGTGGCGACCTTTCAGGTGGTCAGCAACAACAGCTTGCCATAGCAAGAGCCTTGGTTTCTGAACCTAAAATGCTTATACTTGATGAACCTACAGAGGGTATTCAGCCGTCTATTATTGCCGATATTGGCTATGCAATTAAGAAAATAAATGAATGGACTGGAATAACTATACTTATTGTTGAGCAGTATTTGGATTTTGTACTTGATGTAGCAGAGGAATACTATGTTATGGATAAAGGTGCTATCGTTATGAGTGGCAAAACTAAAGATGCCAATAAGGAAGAAATACAGTCAAGAATGACAATTTAATATAAGTTATAGCTTATTTTTTATATTTGACTTTATATGCCAATGTCATTATAATTATCATTAAAATATTTAGATTGTGGGATTGAGCATATGAAAAGACCTAAAATAAAAATAACAATTATAGACAGAATAGGAAAATGTGGTTGTCACAGAGGGCATAAAGTAGGGGATACTTTTGATTTTGATACTGAAAGAGGAAAACTTTGCCCTATGGCTATGCATGTTGCTTTTCCTTACATTGACATTTTGAGATATGGTGGTTCTATTCCAAATCAAAAAAATGGTGAGGCTGTTTTTTGCTGTCCTGATGTAGACACAATAAATGTATTTAAAATTGAAGTTGTAGAAGAATAATAAAAGCTCCGTAAAGCATATCAGCTAAACGGAGCTTTTAATAGTGAATCGGAAAGATAAATCCGATGGCTTGTTTACAAGCCACATTTTGCAAAGCAAAATGTTCTGACAATGAACCGAAAGATAAATCGGACACACGAAGTGTGGCTTTCAACGAAGTTGAAAGTTCTGACAAGTGAATCGGAAAGATAAATCCGATGGCTTGCTTATCAAGCCACAAATTAACAAAGTTAATTTGTTCTGAATGTTGAATATTGTATTATTCTTCTGAGTTTTTCTCAAGTTCTTCTTTTATTATTGACATTATGCCATTTATTTCAACATTGTTATCCATAGGTATTACAAGGCATTTTCTACCGTCAATCATCTTAATTTTTACAATGTTGGAATCTTCAGGTTTTACATTAATTACAACATTATTTGTTTTAACTTCAAACTTTCTCTTTTCCTGAATATCACTGGCATTGAAACGCATATCTTCTCCCAATTCATCAGCAAAACGAGTATCAACCTTTTCAAGGTCTTCCTCTTTTACACCACTTGCTTGGAAAAGATTTTTAATTTCCTCTTTACCTAATGTTACAGGCTCATCTCCACTATGATTTTCAATATATTCAGTAAGATTTTCATTAATATCTCTTACAACATTGACAACTTCATAATCAGGCTGATTTACTATAGCCTGTTCAATTATATCCTTAAACATCTGCTTTTGGTCAGCTGAAGGAATAGTTTCGGTACAGCCTAGAGCATCTGTTATAAATTCACTATACATTTCCTTAGTTGACTTTACGTAGTAAAGTAAGCTGTGAATATCTGTACTTCTGTCATTAAAGGCAGGGAACATAAAGCCCATACAAGGTGGTTCAACAACCCAATCTCTTGTTCTAGGTTCAATAGAATTATTTTCTTCGTGGTAGCTAAGACCAGCTTTAGAAAGATTTACAGGGCAAAGACAGCATACAATGTACTGGAAAACGTCTGTAGAGTCGTCCATTGTTACATTGTCCTTTGTCTTTGTAGGAACATCGTAAGTATCGTACATAAGAAGTATAAGATAGTTACCTACATAGTCAAATTTATCAATTACAAAATCGTAAAAATTGTCAAGGGCTTCCTGTGACTTTAGTTCCCCAGCTCTTAAAGCTAAAAGTGAACGTTGCTGACCGTCTTCTTCCTCAGCTTCTTTTGTAAAGTCTAAATTGTGAAGATTTTTACCAATAGAGCCTGAAAGAGTTTTTTTGAGAAGTTCAGCATATTTGTTCTGTTCTTCGTCAGGCATATTGCTAAGATAGTCGTTTATGTATGTTAATTTTTCTTTCTCATTACCGGCAACATAACAGCCACAAACTCTTATAGAGCTGTCAGAATCTTTTTTTATTAGTTTTCTTATTTCAAGAACTTCTTTACTTATCATTGTATTTCTCCTTTTAAAATTATTATAGCATCAAGTAAATCTACTTTTTGGTCTTTGTTTACATCAGCAGATTTTTTATTGAAATTAAATAGCATATTGTTGTTAATATACTTTAAAATTATGGCAGTATCTTTATTATCTATTACACCATCAGAATTTAACTCCCCTAGTTTGTAAGGCTTTTCAACAATAGCTCCGTCTTCAATATTATAATACAAACTATCATCTATTGTAACTAAATTTTTGAAATATTCATTACAAACATCTATTGTATCATTATGTATCCATACCATAGATGAGGGAAAGATGATATTTGTCCATAGGGTATTACCTTTATTAGATATGAACATTGAACCTTTTTCTGTTCTTTCAACACCATTAGCTATATTAACAATACCTTTATATTTGTTAGGTACATACCAAAGTGTTTTCATATCTTTTGAATAAAGTATGCCGTCTAGGGATGTGTATTTTGTATTAGAGCTTTTTACAGAAACATTTTCTATGCCGGTAAATAGGTAAAAAGCAGCAGAAAGATTGTTTGCAGACTCTCTGTTAAGTATATTTTCGGGCAAATATGTAGAAATGGTATAGCTATTTGGCAAAATAACTTTCTTTAAATAAGTTGCTCTTGAAAATGCCATTTCATCAATTTGAGTTACACCTTCTGGAATTTCAAATACTGTCTCTCGTTTTCCTCTAGGGTAGGCTAACATTCTTGTTCTGTCAGCAGAATAGAGAACTCCGTCCAATGAAGTAAAGTATTTGTTTCCACTAGCTGTGTATATAGATTTGAAAGTTTCAGTTTTTCCCATATCGTAGAAAACGTGACCACCATAGCCTGTATTTTCATCTGCAAGGTAATCACCACCAATGGTTTTAACTGTAGATGGAATAGTAAGAGATGTATTTTCAAGACCTGTCATATGGTCAAAAGCACCGTCTGAAATTACCTCTAAACCTTCAGGAAGTGTAAGTTCAGGAATTTTTGTACAGTATTGAAAAGTGAAAGGACCTATTTTTGTCAGACTACTTGGAAGTATAAGTTTATTGAAAGACATAGGATATTTTGAATTTGCTGCACCAAAAGAAAGTGTACCAGTTTCCTTTACACCATTTTCAAGTGTAAGACAACCATTAAAACCTGAACAGTTAAAAAATGCACCATTACCTATTTTTGTAACTCCGGCAGGAATTGTTAAATCTCCTGTAAGAGCAGAACATTGATAAAAAGAACCTTCACCTAAATAAGTAAGGCTGTTTGGCAATGTTAATGTTCCGGAAAGATTAATACAGTCAGAAAAAGCATAAGAACCTATTTTTTCAAGTGCTGTATCTAATATAAGGGCTGTAATTTTTGTACTGTCGAAAGCATAAGGATATATTTCTTTTGTGCTTTTGGGAATAGTCAGCTGACCACTAAGAGAAGTATCCTTAAAAGTTGCCCCACCAATTATTTCTATGCTGTCGGGTAATTTCGCTGTAGTAAGGGAAGAAATTTGGTAAAAGGCATAATTATCTATTTTCTGTATTCCTTCTGAAATAGTTATGTCTGTAATACCAGTTTTCTTATTTCCTAAAATATTTTCGTTTTCGTAGCCACCAACTGTTGTAATAATATTACCTTTATAAAAATTCGGAACTGTTGGGCAGGTATCACTTCCTATGTATTTATAAAGAGTGTGTCCGTCATCAGATGTGGTCCAATCTTTATTTTGTGAAACAATTTCTGTAGGCTTAACGGTAAATTTTTGCGACCTTTCTTTATCGTTAATAAATACAATAGAAGAAGGAGAAACTACAGTATCTGTATTTTCTGGAAAATAAAAATATACATAGCCGTTACTATCAGGTTTAGAAGTTATGTTGTATTTATTTTCGTTAATTTCTACTGAAAGATTTTCAGGATAGTCACTTCCTGTATATTTGAAAAGTAGGGCTTTTAAAGTGTTGTTTTGAGTATATAATACCTTTGGTTCTACAGTATCAGATAAGTTATTATTAAACAAGGCAACTTTCATTATTTTGGTAAGGTCTTGTTTTTCTTCAAGGAAAGTTACATTTTTGGTAGCTGTATAAAAAACATCTTCATATGCGTAGGAAGAAAGGGAAAATAAAATACAAAATAAGAATGTAAAGAAAATAGTTTTATTTTTCATATTTATCCTTCTCATTTAAACAAAGTGGTTATTTCAGAAAAGAAATAACCACATAAAAATATCAGTTGCTTATTTTAATAAGTTTTCGTTGTCAAAGTAGTCAATACGCATAGAATGACGAACTTCATTAAGTGTTTGACTAGCTTTGTCCTTAGCCTTTTGACTACCTGCCTTTAAGATTTCGTATACTTCAGGTAATCTCTGTTCCCACATTTTTCTTCTTTCTCTTATTGGCTGTAATTCTGTCTGAATAACATTGTTAAGGAATTTTTTAACCTTTACATCACCAAGACCACCTCGCTGATAGTGAGCCTTAAGTTCGTCTAAGTTATTGTATTCAGGTAAAAATTCTTCAAAATGTTCTGGGCGACAGAAAGCATCAAGATATATAAATACTGGATTGCCTTCAACCTGACCTGGGTCTTCAACTCTTAAATGGTTAGGGTCTGTATACATAGACATAATCTTTTTCTTAATATCCTCCGGTTCATCAGAAAGATAGATACAGTTGCCTAAAGATTTACTCATTTTAGCCTTTCCATCTATACCGGGAAGTCTTAAACAAGCCTGATTGTTAGGTAAAATAATGTGAGGGTCAGTTAATGTTTCGCCGTATACTGAATTAAATTTGTGTACAATTTCCTTACATTGTTCCAACATAGGCATTTGGTCTTCGCCAGCAGGAACATCAGTTGCCTTGAAAGCAGTAATATCAGCTGCCTGACTAATAGGGTAACAGAAGAAACCAACTGGAATACTTGCTTCAAAGTTACGCATTTTAATTTCTGACTTTACAGTAGGATTTCGCTGTACACGAGATACTGTTACTAAATTCATATAGTAGAATGTAAGTTCAGTTAATTCCGGAATCATTGACTGTATAAATATAGTTGACTTTTCAGGGTCTAAGCCACAAGCTAAATAGTCTAATGCAACTTGCATAATGTTCTGTCTGACTTTTTCAGGGTGTTCAGCATTGTCAGTTAAAGCCTGTGCATCAGCAATCATAATATAGATTTCATCATATACACCGGAATTCTGAAGTTTAACACGTTCCTTTAATGAACCAACATAATGTCCAACGTGAAGTCTGCCAGTAGGTCTATCGCCTGTTAATATTACTTTTTTCATTGATATTACTCCTTTTAAATTTATGTAATGTATGATTATAATTGTAAATTATTCAAAATACAAATCTTACTTTAATTATAAGTTTTAATTGGTATGCTGTCAACAGTGGAGAAAATAAAAAAGACCGTGTGAAACGGTCTTTTTTTATCAAAGCATTGACTTAATCATTGGAATGATTGCTGGAATAAGGTATGTAACACAACTCATAATGGCACTTGCAAGGAAAATACCACATAAAATTGCTGGTATGGATTTTCTCAATTTAATACCTAAAAGTGAAGCAATTAAAGCACCTGTCCAAGCACCTGTACCTGGAAGTGGTATGCCTACAAAAAGTAGAATACCTAAAAATTCGTATTTTTGTATTTTGTCACTTTTACCCATGGCCTTATTTTCTATTTTTTGAACCATAGGCTTAAAAAGTTTTGTCTTTTTGAGAGCATCAAAAATCTTTGTAATAAATAAAAGTATAAATGGCATAGGAAGCATATTTCCTAATAAGCAAAGTACCATAGCCTGTAAATAAGGCATTTTGAAAACGGCAGCAGCAATCATACCACCTCTTAATTCCAAAAGTGGAAACATAGAAATAAGAAATACAACAACATTCTTATCAAGACCACTAAAGGCATTTATAAAAAAGTTTACTAAATTTTCCATAGAGAACCTCCATTAAAAATAACAATCCTGTTAATTATACTATAGTTTTTATTTCAAAACAACAAAAATATTGTAAATTTAAAAATATGTGTAAAAAGTTTTTTGTTTTGGTTAAAATATAAACATCTAAGGTTTTTTAGTACGGAAATTTACAGTATTGGTTTATAAGTATTGACAGAGTATGGTATTTGTGCGACAATACATTTAGTGGTTGTAATTTTAAGGAAAGATGGTGGACTTATGTACAAAGTTAATCCATACAGACCGGGAGCAGGAACAAGTCCTCTATATTTGGCAGGGCGTGAAGTAGATGAGAATGAAGTAAATGGAATGTTTGAAGCTTTAGTTAATAAAGTACCTGTATCCTCGGTAATTTATAGTGGTTTAAGGGGTGTAGGAAAAACTGTACTTCTTAACAGATTTCAGAAAATTGCAGAGGAAAAATCAATTTTTTGCAAATATATTGAGGTTGAAACAAGGCAGGACTTTATATCACAGATAGTTGCTTGTTCTCAGGCTTTTTTGAGGGAAGTAAGTTCTAAAGAAAAGGTAAAAAATCTTTTATCCAAGGCTTTGGACGCACTTAAAACCCTTGTAATATCTTTTGATGTTAAAAATACAACATTTACAGTTTCATCTCAAGAAAGAGAATTATATACATCAACAAGCCTTACACAAAGTTTAACAGATGTATTTGTATATATGGGACAAACTGCGTTAGAAACTGATACACCTATATGCTTTTTTATTGATGAAATTCAATATATGAAAGAGGAAGAACTAGGCTCCCTTATAGCTGCCTTGCATAGAACTAATCAATTAGGCTATCCCGTAATGATTATAGGGGCTGGATTGCCTAAAATTTATAAAATGTTGTCAGATGAAAAAACATATACTGAGAGATTATTTAGATATAAGGAAATAGGTTCATTAAATCAGGAACAGACTAAAAAAGCTGTTGTTGAACCTGCTATAAGTTTTGGAGTGTCCTATACAGAAGATGCTATAGATAAAATTTATAGCGTAACAAAGGGTTACCCTTTTTTTATACAGATGTTGTGTAGTATAGTTTATGAAAAGACAAACAAGGAGCTTATAGAAATACAGGATGTTGATTGTAGTATTCCATATTTCTACAAGGCTTTAGATAGTGGCTTTTTTAAGGTTAGATATGAGAGATGTTCTCTTGCTGATAAAAAATTTATTTTTGCAATGGTTAAGTGTGGAGAATTGCCTTGCACAATATCTAATATAGCAACAAATCTCCATAAACCAGTAAAGTCAATATCTCCTACTAGAGCACAGCTTATAAATAAGGGGCTTGTATACGCAGCTAGATATGGTGAATTAGATTTTACCGTACCAGAATTTACAGGTTTTATACAGCGACAGGAAGATTATACTAAATGGTGTAGCACAGAGGCGTAAATTTTTTACAAAGGAGTTTTATTTATGAAATTTTCAGAGAAATTTGGAAAAATGGAATCCAATATTCTTTTGGATTTAGATGAAGCAAAGAGAAAATTAGAAGCACAGGGCAGAGAGGTTATAAATCTTTCCATTGGTACTCCTGACTTCCCACCGGATAAGCATGTTATGGACGCAGTTTCAAAGGCTTTTCAAGACCCTAAGAACTATGTATACGGTATGACAGAAAGTGATGAACTTATTGATGCTGTTTCAAATTGGTACAAGAGAAGATATGGCGTAGATGTATCAAGAGAAAATATATGTGCAGTAAATGGTTCACAGGAAGGTATTGCCCACATAGCATTTCCTATTTGTAATCCAGGTGATACAGTTCTTGTGCCAGACCCTTGTTATCAGATATTTTCATTTGGACCAACAATGGCTGATGTAAATTTGGAATATATGCCTCTTAGAAAAGAAAATGATTATATTATAGACTTAGATGCAATTCCTGTTGAAGTAGCTAAAAAGGCTAAAATGATGGTTGTTTCCTACCCAAACAATCCAACAACAGCTCACGCAAATAAAGATTTTTACGAAAAGTTAGTAGCTTTTGCTAAAAAGTATGATATTATTGTTATTCACGATAATGCTTATTCAGAGTTTATATATGACTATGAACCTGGTATTTCGTTCCTTAGTGTAGATGGTGCTATGGATGTAGGTATTGAATTTAATTCTCTTTCTAAAACTTATAACCTTACTGGTTTAAGACTTTCTTTTGCTATAGGTAATGAAGAAGTTATAAAGAGATTTAAGTCATTTAGGTCACAGATTGACTATGGTATTTGTATGGGATTACAGATTGCTGCCATTGAAGCATTAAATGGACCTCAAGATGTAGTTGAAAGAAATAGAGCAGAGTATAAGAGAAGACGAGATACACTTTGCAAGGGACTTAATGATATTGGCTGGAAAGTACCTTACACAGATTCAACAATGTTTACTTGGTTCCCAATTCCACCAAATTATACTTCATCTGAAAAATTTACTTTTGACCTCCTTGAAATGGCTGGAGTTCTTTGTGTTCCAGGTGTTTCCTTTGGTAAAGAGGGAGAGGGCTATGTAAGAATGGCACTTGTTCAAAGTGTTGAAAACTTAGAAAAAGCTATTGAAAATATTAAAAATAGTGGAATTTTAGAAAAGTAAAAAATAAGGACTGCTTTCGGGCAGTCCTTAATCTTTGTTAATTATTGTTTTTTCTCCTAATTCAAATAGGAGTTCGTCACATTTTTCTATAGTCAAACCCTTGTTAATTGCAAATAAAATGATACTATCTCTTTTTATACGAGGATATAGTTCGCTTACGCCAGCAAGTTTCAGAAGTCTTTGACTATCTTCTAAGTTTAGACTCATTCCAAAAATTAACTGTAAAATTTTGTCCCTTGATGGATTTGGTCTTTTGCCGGAAAAGATTTGATAACCATATATTTGAGATATAGCAGAATTATTTATTGCTTCATTTTTTGATATAGAATACTTTTTTAGTAATGTTGCAAGATACAAATGAAGAGGCATATCTATAAAGTCCTCTTTATTTGTGTTAATAAAATTTTCTATATTTTGTTCATTTTTTAGTAATTTTAAAAGCTCATCGGTAGAGTTATTTTTATTTATATTGACCACCTCTTTTTTATATAATATAATATTTTAAATTAATTATCAATATTTAGGGAGTAAATTTATGTCAGATTTATCAGAAGAATATGAATTTAGTCAATACAAAGAATTAAATCAATTAGATAAGAAAAGTAAAGTAGTTGTTGTTCAAGATATAAGAGATAACAGAATTTGGGTGAGAAAAAATATAGAAAAGAGAAGTTTACCTGTATGTGAAAAAATGCTTGGTAAAAAATATAGCAACTTGGTATATTTACACAAAATAATAAAATATCAAAATAATTATTATGTATTGGAAGAATATATAAATGGGGAAAATATTCAAACAATAGTTGGGCAAAAAGGGAAAATGGATTTGGAAATGGTTCGAAAAATAACCGTTAAAATTTGTGATGGATTGACGGTGCTACATAAAAATGGAATTATACATAGAGATATTACTGCCAAAAATATAATCATTGGAGTAGATGGTAATGTCAAGATTGTGGATTATGGTATTTCCAGAATTATAAAAGATAGTCAAGGTACAGATACAGAGATTTTAGGAACGGTAGGTTATGCCCCACCAGAACAGTTTGGTTTTTTACAGACTGATATAAGAACGGATATATATTCTGTAGGAGTGCTTATGAACTATATGCTTACAGGAGCTTTTCCACAAGAAGTAAAGTATAATGGTAAAATGAAAAATGTTTTAAATATATGCCTAAACTTGCGTCCAGAAAAACGATATAGTTCAGCAGAAAATTTGAAAAAGGCAGTACTTCACAACTATAGTGCGAGAAATGATTTGTTTCTTCTTCCGGGATTTAGAGGGGATAATAACCTTGTGAAAATTATTGCCTTATTAATATATATGTTCTATATCTTTAGCTCTATCATAATTGTTTACGCAGCGTCTATTGGAAACAATATTCCTCAAACAATATTTGCTTTATGTTTTTGCATTTTTACTATGGGTGTATCTATGTTGGTATTTGGAGATTACACTTTTTATTTAGAAAGAATATTTGGACTAAGCGATAAAGGTTTTTGGTCTAAAAATCTGGTTAGACTTTTTCTAACACTTGTATCAATAATATTGTCTTTAATATTATGTGTAGCAATGTATTATATTACCGAGATTATGCTATCAGCATAGTACAGAAATGAACCCTTTCTGATATACTGTTTTTAGTATATTTAGAAAGGGCTTTTATATTATATTAAGAAGTCTAAGGAGGAATTTATATGAAAGAAAAATTTTATGAAAAAACATGGTTTACAATTTTAACTTTGATTTGTGTTTTTCCAGTAGGTTTAATTTTGATGTGGAAAAATAAAAAGTTTAATATTCCTATACGAATAGTTATTACAATTTTAGGAGTATTTATTGTTTTTTGTATAATGGGAGGTAGCAAAGGAAATACGGAGAATAATAATACTGAACAGACTGTTGCTATTACTACAACAGAGGCTAATGTAAATGAAGAACAATCTGAAATTACTACAGCTAAACAGAATACATCTTCTAAAGTTGATGAAATATCAAGACAAGCCAAGGCTGATGCAAAAAATATTGATGATGGAAAAACAATAGAGGCTGTTAATTTTATTAAAGAAAATTATCCCAACTATTTTGAAAGTAATGAAGTAATGGAAAAAACTATGTATTATGGTTATTTACTTGAATATGGCTATAAGGATAAGAATAATGATTATGCAGATTTAGGTATGGATGCTTATCAGGTTGTAAAATATGTCTATAGAGGTGCTGAAAAAGTAGAAGATATTTCTACTCAAGAAAATTTAAAGCAGATTGCAAAAGATTTAGATAAAATAAAATAGGGGTGTTAAAATGGGGCTTAGATTTAGAAAAAGTATTAAAATTGCACCAGGTGTAAAATTGAATATAAATAAGAAAAGTTGTAGTGTTACTGTTGGTAAGAGAGGAGCACATTATACAATTAATTCTAAAGGAAAGCATACAGCATCTGTTGGTATTCCTGGAACTGGTTTAAGCTATACGCATACTTCAAATGGTTCAAAAAAGAATTTATCAAATAAAAAAATGAAAGAAGAAAAACAACAAGAATTGGCAAATAAGATAAATACTGTTTCAGCAAAAATGTACAGAAGTGAAGGTTCTATGAGGTTCTGTAAATATTTTCATCTTATTACGGGCATATTTTTTATACTAGCAGGGCTGATTCTTACAGTAATTATACCAGTGTGTATTATATTCCCTATTATTGGGATTTTTAGTTTATTACTTAGCCACAGCTATAGTAAACAGCTTAAATATCTTATAGAAGAGAGAAAAAAGAAAGAATTACATATATCAAGTGAAAAAGAGTATTAACTAAAAAGGAGTAACTATCGTTCTGTTATGATAGTTACTCCTTTTTATATTCTATTTACCGTCAATATAGTAGAAATTCTCGTCTGGTATTTTATTACCAATTACGGCTGGGTCATTTTTACTCATAAGGTTTAAGAAATCACTTACAGTTGTTTTCATCTTATCACCTGTAGTAACGGAAATACTTGAGCCAGGAATAGCTGATTTTGCAATAGATGCTGATGAGACCATTTTGTATCTTTCGGCCATCTGAGCAGTTTCATCAATGCTATGTCTTGACATATTAACAGAAGCATCAAAGTCCTTTATGAAATATCTTACAGCCTTTGGATTACTACCAAAGAAATCACTATTCACAACAAGACAGCCAGTTGGAAGTTCAACACCACCTGAAGCATCGTCCCAATCGTCATAGAGGTCAATAGCAAGTGTAAC